>NZ_VNHM01000005.1 GCF_008124625.1 Desulfallas thermosapovorans DSM 6562 | reverse complement strand
ATTTGTTATTACCTGATCGTATGAAAAGGAAGTTGCGAACCCAAAAAGGACGGGCAAAATATGCCTTGCGAAAACAAACAGTTGAGCCTGTTTTTGGCCAAATTAAGGAAGCCCGGGGTTTTCGAAGATTTCTTCTCCGCGGGCTCGACTTGGTGCGCGGAGAATGGGTCCTTCTATGCCTTACGCACAACATTTTGAAGCTATTTGGAAATAAAAAGAAGTTGGCTTGGTAAATAGTTAAAGGGGCACCTCATTCTGCTTAAAATTTTTATATAAATTCATATGAATTTGTTTTAAGGCCCCTAACCACAGTTTTTTAAAGTATCAATTCTTAGACAGGCTGCTATAGACAGGGGATTTGCCCCTTTACGCTCCTTTATGGTCCAGCAAACCCGGGAAAAGGACCTGGCCTTGTTTATAAATATTGCAGATAAGGAAAAACCGCAAAACCAGGAGGAGTTATCCGCCGACGTTTTGATACCCGCCTTTGTGATAAGTGAGCTTAAAACTGCGTTTCAGATCGGCTTTATGATTTATGTACCTTTTCTGGTGATCGATATGGTGGTGGCCAGTACCCTGATGTCCATGGGCATGTTTATGCTGCCGCCGGTGATGATATCCCTACCCTTTAAAATATTACTTTTTGTAATGGTGGATGGGTGGTATCTGGTGGTTAAAACGCTGGTGGAAAGCTTTTAACAGGGAGGGAAGCAGGTGTCTGAAACTTTCATTGTTGAGCTGGTCCGGGATGCCCTTTTGATGGTATGCATCGTGTCCTTGCCTCCGCTGGCCGTTTCCCTGATCGTAGGATTGGTGATCAGTATTTTGCAGGCCACCACCCAGGTGCAGGAACAGTCCCTCACCTTTGTGCCGAAAATAATTGCCGTGTTTATAACCCTGGCCGTCATGGCACCGTGGATCATGCGTGTCATGATGAGTTTTACCACCCGTGTTTACAACAGGATTCCCGATTTGCTAAGGTAAGGGGTTTATACATTGCTGGATATTAATCAACTGGCGCTTTTTTTTCTTGTGCTGGCCAGACTGTCCGCTTTCTTTGTGGCGGGACCGCTGTTTTCACTGGGCAATATCCCCGGGTTGGTTAAGATAGGCCTGTCCTTTACCATGGCGGTGGTTATTTATCCCACCATGGCTACCGGTACTGAGGTATACCCTTCGGACGGGTGGCAGTATATTTTTGCCCTGGTACGGGAGGTAATGGTGGGACTGGCCCTGGGCTATACGGCTACTCTGGTGCTAAGTGCGCTCATTTATGCCGGTAGCTTGATTGATATGCAGATTGGTTTCTTTATGAGTTTGATATTTGATCCGCTGGCCGGGGCCACGGCGGGTATTGTATCCCGTTTCTTGCATATGACGGGGCTGGCCGTGCTCCTAGCCGTTGATGGTCACCACATGATTATTTCGGCGTTAACCCGTAGTTTTTCCGTAGTGCCGGTTAACACCGCTCAGGTAAGCGGCGACGTGGCCATGTTTTTAATAAAAGTCTTTGCCCAGATGATTACCCTGGGGGTACAAATTGCGGCCCCGCTGGTTGCTGTTATGCTGGTGGTGGATATAACCCTGGGACTGTTAGCCCGGACCGCGCCCCAGATTAATGTATTTATGCTGGGCTTCCCCATTAAGATTATCTTTGGTATGGTCACGCTCAGTGTGATGGTGCCCGTGCTGGTGCGTATAATTTATTCACTGTGCACAGTTATCGGGCGGGACATGGGTATCTTGTTGAAAGGAATAACTTGATGGCGGACAATAATTCTGCGCAGCAAAAAACCGAAGCGCCATCGCCGCGAAGGCTGAGGGAAGCGCGGGAAAAGGGACAGGTGCCCAAGAGCCGGGACTTGAGTGCGGCTATTATTTTACTGGCTGCCCTTTTTGCAATTGCCTTCATGGAGGATGGCATCATTTACTCCATGCAGCGGCTGCTGCTGGAACATTTTGAGACCGGTGTGAACATTCATTTGCCGGCAGAAAACCTGCCCTACTACATGATTGGTTTTTTGGCACGTGTAAGTATGGTTTTCATGCCCCTGTTTGTTATTATTCTTATTGCAGCCGTTGCCGCCAATGTTTTGCAGGTGGGCGTTCTCTTTGCCCCCCGGGTGCTGCAACCAAAGTTTGAAAGGCTTAACCCCGTGGAGGGTTTTAAGCGGATTTTCAGCCTGCGAAGCTTATTTGAGCTGGTTAAAAATGTACTGAAAATAATTATCGTTGCCGCCACTGTTTACTGGGTGGTTAAGGCGCGATTATCCGAATTATTGCTTATACATTTTAAAACCCCGGCCCAGTTGCTGGAATTGATTGCCTCCATATTATTATTGACTGCCTTTGCCGGAGCGGGTGCCTTTTTGGTGGTATCATTTTTTGATATGATGTTCCAGCGCTATGAACATATCAAAAACTTGCGTATGACCAAACAGGAAGTTAAGGATGAACTGAAACAAACCGAAGGGGATCCTTTGGTTAAATCCTGGCTGCGTCGCAGGCAGCGGGAAATCCTGGCCAATGCCATCCGCCAGGAGGTACCCAGGGCTACGGTGGTTATCACCAACCCGGTTCACGTGTCCGTGGCCATCCGGTATGATGAAAAAGAAACCGGTGCACCGGTGGTTGTTGCCAAAGGTGCGGGCGATCTGGCTCAAGCCATTAAGAACTTAGCCAGGCAAAATAACGTTCCCGTGGTGGAGAACCCGCCGGTGGCCCGGGCATTGTACCAAAACGTGGGTATCGGTAGTGAAATTCCCGTGGAATTATACCAGGCCATTGCTGAGATAATTGCCATGGTCTACCGGCTAAAGGGCAAAGCCGGGTAAAGTTTACAAGCCCAGGACAGTACTATAGAACTTTGATTTGGGGGATACAAAGTGACTACCTTTTCCCAGGCGGGTTACGGCCAATTGTTTAAAAAAAATACTGACCTTATTATAGCGGCCGCTATTCTGGGTATAGTGCTGTTGATTATTATCCCTCTGCCGCCTCTGGCACTGGATTTGTTTCTAACCATCAGCATTACCCTGGCCCTGGTGATTATCATGATTACCATGTTTACCACCGAGCCGCTGCAGTTTTCTATTTTTCCCACTCTACTGCTGGTTACAACCCTTTACAGGTTGGCATTGAATATCTCCTCCACCCGGTTGATTTTAAGTGAGGCGCAAGCCGGCAATATCATCAAGGGTTTTGGTGAATTTGTGGTGGGCGGCGACTACGTGGTGGGGGCCATTGTATTTATTATTATTACAGTAATTCAGTTCGTGGTGATTACCAACGGTGCGGGCCGGGTGTCCGAAGTAACGGCGCGTTTTACCCTGGATGCCATGCCCGGCAAGCAGATGAGTATTGATGCGGATTTTAACAGCGGGTTGATTGGTGAAGATGAGGCCCGGGAACGCCGCCGCAAGCTGCAGCGGGAAGCTGATTTTTTCGGGGCCATGGACGGTGCCAGCAAGTTCGTACGGGGTGATGCCATAGCCGGTATTGTCATCATCATTATTAATATCATCGGTGGCATAACCATCGGGGTGCTGCAAAAGGGCATGGATGTAATGACTTCGGTGCAGACCTATACCATTTTGACCATTGGCGACGGTCTGGTTTCCCAGATTCCGGCTTTGCTTATTTCCACCGCTTCCGGTATTTTAATCACCAGAGCCACCGCCGATGCCAGTTTTGGTACCGATCTGGCCCGGCAGTTTATAAATTTTCCCAAAATAATGTTTATTGTGGCGGGAATTTTATTTGCCATCGGCTTGATTCCGGCCATGCCGGGATTGGTATTTTTTGCACTGGCCGGTGCCCTTGCATTTCTGGGGTATTCATTGCTTAACGCGCAAAAACGCGAGGAATTATTGGTGCAGGAGCAGGATGCCCAAAAGCGGGTACAGGAAAAACGGGAACCGGAAAATGTACTGCAGTTGTTGGAAACCGATCCACTGCAAATTGAAATTGGTTACAACCTCATACCGTTGACCGACGATAGAGCAGGGGGGGATTTACTGCAAAGGCTTACTGCAGTACGCCGCCAGTTGGCAGCTGAAATGGGACTTTATGTGCGCCCTATACGTATCAGGGACAACCTGCAGTTACCACCCAACCGGTATATTTTCAGAATACATGGTGAAGAAATTGATGGCGGAGAATTAATGCCTGGCTACTATTTGGCCCTTAATCCCACAGGCCAGGAGATCAACGTGGCGGGTATAGCCACCACTGAGCCCACCTTCGGGTTGCCGGCCTGGTGGGTGACCGGTGAGCAAAAGGAACAGGTGGAATTGGCGGGTTTTACCGTGGTGGATTCTCCCACTGTGCTGGTTACTCATCTAACGGAGTTCATTAAAAAGTATGCCCACGAACTGATCGGGCGCCAGGATACCCGGGAACTAATCGACGTAGTGAGGGAGAAAAACCCGGCGGTGGTGGAGGATTTGGTGCCGGAACCCATGTCGGTGGGTGAAGTGCAGAAGGTACTGCAAAACCTGCTAAAGGAAAATGTACCCATTAAAGATATTATCACCATATTAGAAGCCCTGGGGGACGGCGTGCGCATGAACAAAGATTTGGATTTTTTAATCGAACACGTGCGCCAGGCCCTTGCCCGCAGTATTTGCCGCAGCCTGCTTAATGCTGAAAACAAACTCCAGGTGATTACTCTGCATCCGAAAATAGAAAAAATGATGACCGATGCAATACAGCCAACGCAAATGGGATCCTACCCTGTGCTGGAACCCCGGTTGGCCCGCCAGGTGCTGGAGAGTATAGCTAAAACAGTGGACAATGCTCTGGGTAAAGGGTATTCGCCGGTGCTGTTATGTTCACCGCGGCTGCGCCTGCCACTACGGCGTTTTATCGTCCGGCAGATGCCCGGAACAGCGGTTTTATCAATGAATGAAATAATTCCGGAAATAGAAATCGAGGCAGTGGGGACGGTGGTAATGGATGAAAATTAAAAAAGTAGTTGCCGCCGATATGCAGCAGGCACTGCAGCAAATACGCCGGGAGTTGGGGGAAGATGCAGTGATTGTTAGCACTGCCAAAGAGCCGATAAGAAGTATTCGGCAGTTATTTGGCCCCCGCCGGATCGAGGTTACCGCGGCGGTGGATGATCATGAGTTTAACGTACCGGTGCAACAAAAGATTGAAGCACCGGCACCTCCTTTGCTTTTAGAGTCACCGGTACCTGCCGGACGGGATGAAAACGCAAAGTCCGTTGTTGAACCGGAAACGCCGGCGCGTATTATACCGGGTAAGTTAGTACCGGCCCGGTTACCGGAGCCGATTATGGAAATCTCGGAAAAAAGTCAAAATAACTGGTTTAATATTGTTTTGCAACAGGAATTGAACAAAGGGGGTGGTAAAATGGATAGCGGATTGCCTGGCAAGTGGAAAAAGTTGTTACAGCGTGCTGAGATAAACGAAGTTATAATTGAAAAATTATTAAAGGATATGCCATCAAATATTGAACAGGACGATAGCTTATCCGAGGAAATATTCAGGGCACATTTAAAGAAAAGAATCATTGACCTGGTCAAGATCGCATATGCCAGTAAAAGTGCGGCCCGCATTCATTCATTCATCGGCCCCACCGGAGTAGGCAAGACTTTGACCCTGGCCAAGCTGGCCACGAAATACAAAGTGGTGGAGAAGAAACGGATTGGTTTGATAACCGTTTATAACCACCGTTTTGGCATAACGGAAAAGCTGAATTATTATGGTAAAATTATAGATGTACCAGTGGACGTGGTTATGACTCCCGGAGAGTTGACCCGGGCAGTGGAAAAACATAGCGATAAGGATATCGTTTTTATTGATACCGAAGGGCGCCCCTCCATGAACCGGAGCCAGGTGCTGGAACTACACACCTTTATGGGTGCGGTGAAAGAAACCCAAAGCATTCACCTGGTTTTAAGTGCCCCTACTAAAAACCGTGATCTAATCAGAATTGCCAATGACTTTTTGCCCATTGGTTATGATAAAATAATTTTTACAAAATTGGATGAAACAGATACATACGGTTCCATGCTGAATGTTTCTTGTGATACAGGTTTGCCGGTAGGTTATGTAACCAGGGGACAAAATGTGCCTGATGATATTGAACATATGACACCCAAGCGTTTTGCAGATATTATAATTGGGGGCCTGGTAACCGATGAGGATTATCAATCGTAATACCCTCAAACAAAGGCCATCAGAGATTGTTAGCCCCCATGATTCAATCCCCGCCCAGGGACCGAGAGTGATAACTATCACCAGCGGCAAAGGCGGGGTTGGTAAAACAAACCTTGCAGTTAACCTGTCCATAGCGCTGGCCGGTGAGGGGCAGCGGGTAATACTGTTCGATGCCGATCTGGGGATGGCCAATGTGGAAGTGTTGCTGGGTATGACGCCGGCACTGACCTTATACGATCACTTATTCAAAAACATACCCATCTCAGACATATTGTTGCCCGGGCCGGGCGGTATTAAAATTATTTCCGGCGGGGCGGGCTTTTTGGAGTTGGCCAATCTTTCCACCAAGCAACGTACCAAATTATTAAATGGTATTGAGATACTAAATAGCATGGCCGATTTTGTAATGATTGACACCGGGGCCGGTATTTCCAAGGATGTGTTGGCTTTTTGTGCTGCGGCGGACGAGATGCAAATGGTTATTACCCCGGAACCTACATCACTGACCGATGCTTATAGTTTGATTAAGGTGATGGACAGGTTTAAATTACATAAAGAAGTTGGCCTTGTTATTAACCAAGCGCGCAGCAACGTTGAATCCTCCGAGCCCGTGCACCGGTTGATTAACCTGGCGGACAGGTATTTAACCATCAGACTCAAGCATCTTGGCAGCATCCCGTGGGATCAATCAGTGGTCCGGGCAGTTAAAAATCAAACCCCTTTTTATTTAGCTAAACCACAATCCAGTGCCTCAGCAGCTGTGAAAAGGATTGCCACTGTCATGTTGAATAAGAGCAAACCGGTGGATGCTGAGGGCGGGCTGCGCGGTTTTATCAGCAAGTTGACAAGGCTTTTTAAATAGCTGGGAGGCGGTTTTTTGGCTGAAGAATTTGATATACATGTTCGTCAAAAAATACAGGTGCTCAAACCGGGCACTAATGAATGGTTTAATTCCAGTATTCAGGATATAAAACAAAATGTGATCAGTATATCCTGGCCTTATTTACAGGAGCGCCCGCTGGTTTTATGCAAGGGAGATACGGTGCAGGTACGGCTGGCCGCTGAACGAGCCGCGTATTATTTCAATACCACGGTAATCGGTGAAACAAAAGATAATATAAATCTATACCAACTGGCTTATCCCAGGGAAGTGGAAAGGATTCAAAAAAGATCGCACGTGCGGCTGCCTGTGGTGCTGGATGTTAAATATGCGGTGCTTCAAGATGATAAAAAACCCCTCAAATTTATTGATGCTTCTGTTGTCGATTTAAGTGGTGGTGGCATGAAGCTGGCCGTGCGGGAGGAAATTAAGGAAAACACCAGGTTAATGTTAAATTTTATTTTGCCCTTCCGGGGCAAGCCGGAATTGGTAAAACTGGAGGCCATAGTTATCCGCAACCAGTTGGTTGACCAGGTAAGGTTGATTTACCACCTGGGGGTGAAATTTGTAGATATTAGCTTTCACCAGCAAGATATGATAGTACGCTTTATTTTTGAAAGAATGGCCCAGCAAAAACGCCTGCGTTAAAACGGGGTGATGATATGGGCAGTGCTGACATCTGGGCACGCTATAGCAAAACCGGGGATCAATCCCTGAAAGATGAACTGGTTCTCAAACACCTGGGGCTGGTCAAATACCTTGCCGGGCGGTTGATGGTAAACGCGCCGCCGGGCATAACCCGGGAGGACCTGGAAGGATACGGAGTTATTGGGTTACTGGATGCCATTGACAAGTTTAATGTCAAGATGGGCACAGAGTTTAAAAATTATGCATATACCAGAATACGCGGTGCCATACTGGATGAAATCAGGAAGCAAAGCTGGGTGCCCCGGAGTAAATGGCAGAAGTTACATCAATATAACAAATTAAAGGAGCGTTACTGGCAAAACGGAGAAATGCCCGATGAAAGAATATTAGCCGGGGAAATGGGTGTGGATGCCGTCAGGCTGAGGCAGTTGGCGGCCGAATACAGCAGTGCTTTTATTATTTCCCTTGAGGACGGTGTTGGTACAGATGGAGAGGGTGTACTGGCGGACACCATTAAAGACGAGAATAGTCCCGATCCACTGGATATCATTGCTTTGCAGGATGAAAAGCAAACACTGGCTCAAGCAATTCGCGATCTGCCCGAAAGGGATCGGTTGGTGCTTGCCCTTTATTACCAGGAGGAACTAACTTTAAAAGAAATAGGCAGTGTGTTGGAGGTGACCGAATCGCGGGTTTGCCAGCTGCACTCCAAAGCGTTACGGAAGCTAAAAGCAAAACTTACCGGTGAGGAGAAAGGAGCCAGGTAAATGATCAGGGGCATATATTCCGCAGTTTCGGGTATGAACTTGCAAATGGCCGTAGTTGATACCGCTTCGGGTAACCTGAATAATGCTAACTTGCCCGGATACAAGAAAGACTGGGTGGAAGCCAAACCTTTTCTGGAATTGGTTCAGCTAAGTTCCCGCCAGCGTGATGCATTGACTGATGCATTGACGGGGTTGAGCATGCACAAACCGCTGGGTATCACAAACCAGGGGGCGCAAATAGAGCGGGTATTCACTGACTTTGCTCCGGGTGACCCCCGGGAAACCGGCAAGAAAACTGATTTTGCACTGCAGGGACCCGGTTTTTTCACCCTGGTCAACCCTGCAAATGATGATGAAGTTTTTTACACCCGCAACGGTAGCTTCAGCCTGGACCAGGCGGGATATCTGGTTAACGATAACGGGTTTAGGGTTATGGGACAAAACGGCCCCGTTCAGGTGACCGACGTAAACTCTTTAATGGTTGATGAATATGGGAACGTAATGGAAAATGATGATACAACCGGAGTGCTTAATATAGTTACATTTGATAACCTGCTGGAGTTGGTGGGTGTAGGCAATAATTTGTACCAGGCTCCGGAACAGGAGGCGCGGGTTGTGGAAAATCCCGGTTTGAGACAGGGCTTTCTGGAGGCGGCAAATGTCGATGCAGTAAAGGAAATAACCGATATTATTGCTGCTACCCGGGCTTATGAAACAGGGCAGCGGATTATCCAGGCCCAGGATGGCTTTTTGGATACGGCCATTAACAAAGTGGGTGTATTGAGATGATATTTAACTGGTTTGGAGGGTAGCTATGCTAAAAATTATTGGCGATAACAAAGTGGGCTTTTTGTCTCAAATGCGCAAGTTGGACGTAACTGGTAATAATATTATTAATTCCAACACTCCGGGATTTAAAAGGCAGTCGGTTAGTTTTATAGATTTTCTAAGCGGTCATCCTTTGCATGATGATGGGACGGTGCGGGATCTCAGGGGAAGCGGCAACGTCATTGCCCTTACGGATCGCCATTTTGGTCAAGGTAATATGGTTTATACCGGGCGCCAACTGGATTTGGCCATTAACGGGAACGGTTTTTTCAGGCTTACCCGGGAGGATGGTTCTGTATGTTATACCAGGGACGGTAGTTTTCAAGTTGACGCCGGTGGCCGGGTCATTAGTAAACAGGGCTACTTATTACTGGCGGAGTCGCTGCCCGATAATTACAGTAATATTAAAATTAATGAGAAAGGTATGCTATCCTGTAAGGATGAGAACGGCGATACTGTAGAGATAGGCCAAATTGAGCTGGCCTTTTTCACACATCCTACCGAACTTGAACCGTTGGGAGATAATCTATACCAGGCCACTGACGCTGCAGGGGAAGAGTTGTTACTGGTGCCCGGGGAGGAAGAGGCTGGAGTTATTATACAGGGTCAACTGGAAGGATCCAATGTTGATCTGGTCACGGAAATGAATAATTTAATCGTGGCCCAGCGTTCCACCCAGTTCAACAGTAAAATTATACAAACCGCAGATCAACTTTGGAATATTGCCAATAACTTGCAAAAGTAAACAGATGCGGGTGATGTAATGCAATTTGCAAAAAAACAGGAAGATATCCATGTTGGCATAGGGGAATACAAATTGGCCAGAAGTCCGGGGCGCCTTGTAACACTTGGCTTGGGATCCTGTGTGGGGGTAACCCTGTGGGATCCCGTAACTAAAATAGGTGGACTATTACATATTATGCTCCCTAATAGTAAGGATTTTTCCAAAATAAACAAAAAGGAAAAATACGCCGACCTGGGCATACCATTAATGGTATTGGACCTGGTGAAAAACGGTGCCAGCCAAAGCAGGTTGAAAGCCAAACTGGTGGGTGGTGCACAGATGTTTTCAGGTGTGGATAAAAAACGATTATTTAATATTGGTGAGAGGAATATTGAAATGTCGCGTAAAATATTAAAGCAGATGTCCATACATATAGTCAGCGAGGATGTGGGCGGTAACAAAGGGCGGACTATGTATTTGAACCTGGAAAACGGGGAAGTGCAGGTTAAAACTTTAGGCAAGAGCATCAAGGTGATTTAAATGGAATTTAACGATTTTAAGGCCAGGGTAATGTCCGCTTTTCGCCTGGACCTGAATAGTTACAAGGAAAAACAATTGAAGCGCCGGTTGGATTCCTATTTGGTTAAACTGAATCTAAAAAATTACGGCGAACTGTTTAATCAAATGGTTAAGGAACGGGAAACTTACGAAAAATTTTTGGATTACCTGACCATTAATGTGTCCGAATTTTTCAGGGATCCCCTGCGATTCGACGATTTGCAAAAAAAATATTTACCCGCTTTGTATAACGGCCATAACCAGGTAAAAATCTGGAGTGCGGCTTGCTCCAATGGTTCGGAGCCATACTCGGTTGCTATAATCCTTGAAGAAATGGGTCTTTCCGGTCGTAGCAAAATAGAGGCCACCGATATCGACCGGCAAATATTAAAAAAAGCGATGGAGGCCAATTACAGCAAAGATAGCGTGAAAAACGTCAGCCAGGACAGATTAAAGCGTTATTTTATCCCGCAGGGTAATTTATATGCTTTGAAGGATGTTATTAAAAGGCAGGTTTCCTTTCGTTATCACAATTTGCTGGATAATGACTACAGAGGTGTTTACGACTTAATCCTGTGTCGCAATGTGACCATTTATTTCACCAGGGAGGCCCAGGATGAAATATACAAAAAGTTCCATCGTGCTCTTAATCCCGGAGGGGTTCTTTTCATTGGCGGGAGTGAGATGATTTTTAACTATAAAGAACTGGGTTATGAAAAATTATCACCGTGTTTTTACAAAAAAATAACCTAGTAGTTGGTTGCAGGGAAAGGGTTGAGATAATGAGAGAAACCGGTGGGCTGTCCGAAATGCAATTGGACGCGCTGCAGGAAATAAGCAATATCGGACTTGGGCACGCGGCAACTGCGTTGGCGGAAATGCTGGACAGCAAGATTGGCATGGGTGTTCCAAAGAGCAGTTTTGTGGCATTTGATAAAGTCATCGATATTATTGGCGGGTATGAGGAACTGGTGTCCTGTGTCAGCCTGCAGCTGGAGGGTGACATAAAAGGAATAGTTTTCTATATTTTTAATGAGCAAAGTACTTATAGCCTGGTAGATATGCTTATGGGATTTGCAGATGGTACCACCAACGAATTGGATGAGCTGGCTACCTCTACCATCAATGAGATTGGTAATATACTAACCGGTTCCTTTATATCTGCCATAACTGATTTCACTGGTTTGCGAATTAACCCGTCCACGCCTATTTTCGCCTTTGACATGCTGGCCGCTGTATTCACATCTCTGGTTATTGAATGCGGGCAATCGGAGGGTGATAATATTTTAACCATTGAAACACAGCTGTTTAGGGATGATCAAAAGGTAAGCGGGCACTTTTTTTTGATGTCCGAACCCGAATCCATAGAAAAGCTGCTTCTTGCACTGGGAATAGAAGCTTAAACAGAACGGAGGGACATTTAATGTCTTTGAGAATCCTAATAGTGGATGATGCCACATTTATGCGTATGATGATCAAAAATATTGTTACTAAAAATGGCTTTGAAGTGGTAGCCGAGGCGGAAAACGGTGCCCAGGCTGTAAAGCTATACGCAGAGCATAAACCCGATTTGGTAACCATGGATATTACTATGCCTGAAATGGACGGAATCGAAGGGGTTAAAGCAATTAAAAAAATTGATCCCAACGCCAAAATAATTATGTGCAGTGCCATGGGGCAGCAGTCCATGGTTATGGAGGCCATTCAGGCCGGTGCCATGGATTTTATCGTCAAACCGTTCAAACAGGACAGAATTCTACAGGCTATAGACAGGGTTATGAATAGATAGAGATTGAGGGAGAAATATGCAGGAAGTTCTATCCCAGAGTGAAATTGACGCCATGCTGGAAGCCTTGACCCAGGGTAATTTGCCGGTGGAAGAAATGGAAGCGGGCAGCGTACCCAAGGTTAGGAACTATGATTTTCGCAGGCCCAATAAGTTCTCCAAGGAACATTTAAGAACACTGGAAATGCTGCACCAGCACTATGCCCGGCATTTATCCAGTTTTTTATCCGGTTATTTAAGGTCTAATGTTAATATTGAACTGGCTTCGGTAAGCCAGATTATTTTTGATGAGTTTATTCGTTCCATTCCCACACCTACAGTGCTAACTGTTTTTGATCTTTTACCCCTAAATGGCTCAGCTATCATGGAAACCAATAACAGTTTTATCTTTCCTGTTATTGATATGGTTTTCGGTGGCAGTGGCACTACCGGTGATTTAAACCGGGAATTGACTGATATCGAGATACAGGTCACCAAAAAACTTATGGCCCGTATCCTTGAATACCTGATTCCCACCTGGCACGATGTATATGAAATTAAACCCGAAGTCCGGTCCATAGAGACAAACCCGCGCTTGCAGCAACTGTATGCACCCAACGAGGTGGTGGCTTTAATAACTTTATCCGTTATTATTGGTGAAAACGATCAGGGTATGATTAATATTTGTCTGCCGTACATAATGCTGGATCCGGTTATCGCCAAGCTTTCGGTTCACCAGCAGTTTATCAGGCAAACCCCTGCTGATTTTGCGGAGAGCCATAAGTTGATCGCCCAATGGTTGGGGCAATGTGCTGTAGATATTACCGCTGTCATTGGGGAGACAGCTGTGACCGTGGAAGATTTTTTGCAAGTTCAAGTGGGGGATGTAATAGTTCTAGACAAAAATGTGGATAGCGATTTAGATATTTATGTCGGGGAAGACATAAAATTCGGTGCCCAGGTGGGTTCAGTGGGGGACAATTTGGCCGTTCAAATTGTTTCACTTGTTGAAAGGAAAGATAGCGATGAGTGATAGCGAAAACAAACTGTTGCAGCAAGATGAAATAGAAGCCTTAATAAAACCTTCAGATAGTAATAAAAATGAGCAGTACGGCAGTCAGGGGTTAAGCCAGGCCGAAATAGATGCCATGCTGGGTGCCGCCCGGGATGACGCCGGTCAGGAGTTAGACCAGGCCGAAATAGATGCCATGCTGGGTGCCGCCCGGGATGACGCCGGTCAGGAGTTAGACCAGGCCGAAATAGATGCCATGCTGGGTGCCGCCCGGGATGACGCCGGTCAGGGGTTAAGCCAGGATGAAATTGACACCTTGTTTGGTACCGGCGGAGGTAACGGACGGGAAAAATATGAAATAGATGAACCTGAGGATGAAGATTTACAGTCGGCATTAACACCGGAGGAAAAGGATGCCCTGGGCGAGATTGGTAATATATCCATGGGTTCCTCTGCTACGACGCTGTCTCAGTTGTTAAACAAACGGGTGCAGATAACCAGCCCCAAGGTTATTATTACCCGCCAAAGGGATTTTTTTGAAGGGTTCAACGTACCCTACCTGGTTATCAGAGTACGTTTTAAAGAGGGCCTCAGTGGTTACAATGTGCTGGTTATTAAGATGCGGGATGCCATGGTGATGGCAAATTTAATGATGGGTAGAGACGGTACGGATTTACAAGACGAAATATCGGAGTTGGAAATCAGTGCGGCTGCAGAGGCTATGAACCAGATGATTGGTTCCGCTTCGACAGCGCTGGCTGATATGCTGGACAGAAGTATCAATATATTGCCACCGGAAACCGATACCGTGATGGAAACAAGCAAATTCAGCATCAACCTGCCCTTCGAAGACCCCATAGTGGTAAGTTATTTCCGTATGACGATAAACGGCTTACTGGATACTAATATCATGCAAGTATTGGATATTAATACTGCCCGGGAACAGACCAGGCTTTTATTGGAAAAGTTCGGTGTTATGGATGTAGAGGCAGAAGAAGAAGTTGCTACACCTGTGCCTGAACCAGGGGTGATGGAAAAACCCGACAATGCACAGGTGCAAGACCGCACTGCACAGCAACGTGATGATTTTACAACGTTAGCAGGGCGTGAAAAAGTTGCGACTCAGTCAACCAATTCAGGTTATGATAAGGATGCTTTGCCGCAAGTGGACCCCGAAAAACTGAATATGTTAATGGATATTCCTTTAAAGGTTTCGGTGGTTTTGGGGCGCACCCAAAGGCAAATTAAAGAGGTATTACATATGACTCCGGGGGCCATAGTGGAATTGGAAACACTGGTTGATGAACCGGTGGATATATTAATAAACGGTAAACTGGTGGCCAAAGGGGAAGTGGTGGTGGTTAATGAAAACTTTGGTGTTAAAATCACCAGTATCATTTCCACCAGGGATAGGATAAACAGCTTGAGATAATACCGGTATAGAACACCCGGACTTACGTGAATACCGTAAAAGCAAGCCTGTTTGGAGGTTATAAGTAGCTCTCACGCGGATTTTTGAACAGTTTTTTTAAAAAAAGGGGGAGAAGGGCATGGCCACCCGTACCCCCTTTTTTATGTGCAAGATTTATGCTTTAAAACTTGTTAACAACCAGCCCGGTGATTAACTTGGGAAAAAAGAAAGTGGATTTTTGCGGCATTTTTTCTCCGTTGGCGGCAATTTCGGTTACTTCGCCGATAAGGGTGGGATTCATTAAAAATGCCATCCGGCAGCGACCCTCATCCACTGCCTGTACAGCCTCCCGGGCATCCCGGGTGTATTTAACCGCTTCACCACCCGCCAGGGCCTCATCATCTATACCAAGCCGGCTTTCCAGGATGAGTTTTTGCAAAACTGATACATCCAGTCTGCGCCAGGCAGTTGAGCGTTCAGCGGGCATTTTCCGCGCGATTATACTATCATCCTTCAGCGTTATTGCATAATAAACGTTTTCCCCCCAATAAAGTCCGAATACTTGCCGGTGTGCAGTGTCGCCCTTTTCCTGCAGTCCCGCCAAATCAGCCATTAATTCCGTGACTTTATCAACATCTGTGGCGGTTATTTTTTCAATGATAAAGTCTTCCTGTAATGCGGCCAGTAGTTTTTGCTTGTCTACCTTACTCTGTACAACCAGCCGGTGGGTGGGCAGTATGACAAGGCCGGGATCGTAGAGGTTGACTAAAGTCATCATTACATAACCGGCAGACGGGTTCCCGGGGTTTTGCCGGGCGTAGTTCAACGCAGTTTCGTAACGGTGATGCCCGTCAGCAATAAAAATGCGCTGCTGCCGCATTAGTTGCTGCACTTGCCGTACCAGCTGGTCACCTGTAATCACCCACAACCGGTGCCCGTGGCCGAATTCATCGGTAAAACTGACGGCGGCGGGGGAATCTTGCACCGCGTCCAGTAACAATTGGTCAATGCTGCGCTGCGGGTCGCTGTACAAACCAAATATGGGGCTGAAGTTGGCCCCACAGGCCTGCATTAGTGCCAACCGGTCAGCTTTGTGCTTGGGCATGGTTTCTTCGTGGGGGAGAATTACTCCGTTTTCGTAAGGCTCCAGCTTTACACCGCAAATGATACCGGTACGTACCAGTGTTTGTTTGTCTATGTTAAATTGCTGCTGGTAGAAGTAAACGGCAGGGGCGTCCTCTTGTTTCAGTATTCCTTCGCTCTGCCAGCGACTGAAAAATTCTGCGGCCCGGGTATAGCGGTTGTCTGTATCGTTATCTGAGGGACTCCTTTTACCATATTCCAGGCGGATAATATTATAGGGATTCAGCTGGTAGTATTTTTCCTGGGCGGCGGCGTCGATTACGTCATAGGGTGGTGTAACCAATTCTTTAATGCTGCCGGCTTTTTTTTCATCGTAGCGTAGTCCGCGCAGGGGTACGACAGTAGCCATATTATTCCCTCCTGTTTTATTTTTTTCTGGTCCAGCGATGGGAGTCACGGGTTTTGTATTTTTCCATCATTTTTTTAAATGCTTCGTCAAGGTTGATGCCCAGCGAGTTGGCGTAACAGATAATAATGAATAAAATGTCAGCCAATTCCATAGCCAGATCACCCTCGGGTTCATCCGGCTTTTTGGGTTTGGTGCCGAACCGGTGGTTGACTTCTCTGGCCAACTCACCCACCTCCTCGGTGAGGCGGGCCAGCATGGCCAGCGGTGGCCAGTATCCTTCTTCAAATTGACCGATCCAACCGTCCACTTCCCTTTGCATATCCTGTATATCCAACTTTCCAGCACTCCTCTTGCTTATTAAAACATTCCTATTTTAACACAATTATTCTTTAAAAAACAGGACAGCCGGTGTTAAAAGGAATATTTACGAGGCAAACTTCGTATAAATTTACAGGAATGCGTTGCTATTATAAAAGGAGTGAATTGTTATGCCCGAGCCGCGCTGGCTGGTAGTGGATAAAAAGTTACTGCTGGGTTTGGTGGTTGCCGTGCTGGTCTTGCTGGGTATTTACCGTGGGGCCGGGGCTTATTATACTAAAATCAGTGTGCCGCCCGAGGAATTACTGGCTGCGGCCATGGAAAAAACCTTGCATGCCGGCTCTCTGCGCTTCAGCATGCTGGTTAAAATAGGAGACAGGGTGATTTCCGATGTCCAGGGGGTACGGGTGGCACCGGATAGAGTACACATCACTGGAACTATGCAGGATATGCCGGTGGAATTTATTCATACCGGTGAAAAAACATTTATCAAGGGGTACTGGTCGGATAACTGGACTCTCCTGGAAGGTAACAAAATGGCCGAGTCGGAGCTATTTGTCACCGAGTTTAACCCGCTGGGTAATTTTAATTTTAAAGATGTACCCATCATTAAGGAACTGAAGGCCGAAGAGATTGATGGTGTAAAGTACAGGGTGCTGGAGTTAAAACCCATCGTACAGAATGCATTAATGGAATTAAGTTACGATGATTTTAAATACTGTATTTGGGTGCACCCGAGTGACCAGGTGATTAGCAGAGCCCGCATTGAAGCCACCGGCAAGCATGGCAAAAGGGACAAACTGGAAATCAACATGAAAATGTGGGATTTCAATAAACAGCTACAGGTGACCGCACCCGATGTGTAGCTTAGTCGCGGTATATTGACAATGTTTGAAATGCTTTGTTATAATAACCCAGATTTTGATATCAGGGGGAATTTATTTTGCATCCGGATGTGGAAAAAGTGTTGATTCCCAAGATGGAAATAGATAAAAAGGTGCAAGAATTGGGGAACAATATCTCCAGGGACTATGCGGGCAAAGAACTGTTGATGGTGGGTATATTGAAAGGCGCCGTGGTGTTCATGGCTGATTTGATTAGGGCCATGAACATCGATGTACGGGTTGACTTTATGGCCGTGTCCAGTTACGGGGCGTCCAGCAAATCAACCGGCGTGGTGCGCATATTAAAGGATTTGGATAAAAGTATTGAAAACCGTCACGTGCTCATTGTCGAGGATATTGTCGACACCGGCCTTACTTTAAACTACCTGTTGGATGTTCTAAAAACCCGAGACCCGGCCAGCGTGCGTATTTGCACCTTGCTGGACAAGCCCTCCAGGCGGGAAGTAAATGTGCCTGTGGATTACAGCGGTTTTAGCATACCGGATGAATTCGTGGTGGGCTACGGGCTTGATTATAATGAAAAATACCGGCACTTACCTGAAATTTTTGTATTGAAAAAGGAAATTTACCAGTAATTTTCATCCTCTGCCGGTGCCGCGTTGGCGGCATGACTGTCTAAATGCAAATAGTTTATATGGGAGGAAATAAAAGATGTCTATACCCGAACGGGAGATGGTCGTGGTACTGGATTTTGGTGGGCAGTACAGCCAATTGATTGCCCGTCGCGTTCGTGAAGGTCGTGTTTTTTGTGAAATGCTGCCCTTTAACACCCCGCTGGCTGAAATTCAAGCCAAAAAACCGCGGGGCATTATATTTTCCGGGGGACCTTCCAGCGTATACCAGCAAGGTGCCCCGGTGGTGGACAAGGAAATATATAATTTAAACATACCTATACTGGGCATTTGCTATGGCATGCAGTTGATGTCCCTCCAATTAGGTGGTACTGTAAGCCGGGCCACCCGGCACGAGTATGGTAAAACTGATCTTGAGGTCATGTCCCGGGAAGGTTTGCTGTGCTGCATGGGTGAGAGGGAACAGTGCTGGATGAGTCATGGTGACCTGGTGGAGGCACCACCGCCGGGATTTAATATTTTGGCTCGCACCGAGCAGGCTCCGGTGGCGGCCATGGCGGATGCGGAGCGGGGTTTGTATGCAGTGCAGTTTCATCCCGAGGTGGTGCATACCCCCAAAGGGCAGGATATACTGCACTATTTCCTGTATGATATTTGCGGTTGTACCGGAAACTGGACGATGGGTTCCTTTATAGAGCATACTGTGGCGGAAATCAGGGAACAAGTAGGCGACAAGCACGTGCTTTGCGCTTTAAGCGGCGGTGTGGACTCGTCGGTATCCGCCGTTCTGGTGCACCGGGCCATTGGGGATAAGCTGACTTGCGTGTTTGTCAACCACGGCCTTTTACGTAAGGGGGAAGCCGAGGCGGTGCAGAAATTCTTCCGGGACGGCTTTAATATCAACCTTGTATATGTAGATGCTTCAGAGCGGTTTTTAAATAAACTGCAGGGAGTTACCGACCCGGAACGCAAGCGTAAAATAATTGGTGAAGAGTTTATCCGGGTATTTGAAGAAGAGGCCGCCAAAGTGGGCGAGATAGACTTTTTAGTGCAGGGTACTTTGTATCCCGATGTGGTGGAAAGCGGCACGGCCACGGCGGCGGTGATTAAATCACACCATAATGTGGGTGGTTTGCCCGAGGATATGAAATTGTCCCTGATTGAGCCGCTGCGCTGGCTCTTTAAGGACGAAGTGCGCCAGGTGGGGGAAAAGTTAGGTATGCCCCCCGAAATAGTCTGGCGCCAGCCTTTCCCCGGTCCCGGCCTGGCGGTGCGCATATTGGGTGAAGTTACACCTGAAAAAATAGCCCTGCTCCAGGAGGCCGATGCCATAGTAACCGGTGAAATCGCCCGGGCCGGTTTGGACCGGGAGATTTGGCAGTACTTTGCCATGCTGCCCAATTTGCGCAGTGTCGGGGTCATGGGTGACGAGCGTACTTATGCCCACACTGTGGCTATCAGGGCCGTCCATTCCCACGACGGTATGACCGCCGATTGGGCCAGAATACCCTATGACGTACTGGAGCGTATCTCCAGCCGCATAGTCAATGAGGTGGAAGGGGTTAACCGGGTGGTATACGATATCACCTCCAAGCCCCCGGCTACCATTGAGTGGGAGTAAGGGAAATCCATATTGGACTGTTATTCCTAATAACCTTTGGTGCCGCTGGCTCTTATCAGTATTTATATTTTGCCCGGTTATGCTTGACTGTCCGAATATCCATAGGTTAATATTAACTTGGGAAGCTATTTTAAATAAATATTTCCCATGAGAGAAAGTGTACCTAGGGTTCCACACCGCCCCCGGCGGTGGTTTGGTCCAAGCGGTACAGGCAGCTGCGGGCATATTACCGCATGCGGCTACACCGGTCGGGATAAAAGCCCAGGCGGGTAGGTTTCACTCTTTGAACCTACCTGTCTGGCTTTTTTATTACCGCATATAATCTTAAACTTAGAGATACATACTCTAATAGTATTATAATCACATCCCGGGAGGAGGCGTGAAATGGATAAGCCATTGGTAGGTATAGTAATGGGCAGTGATTCCGATTTACCGGTAATGCGCGGAGCGGCGGATATACTGGACGAGCTTGGAGTTCCCTGGGAAATAATAATATCCTCTGCCCACAGGGCGCCGGAAAAAACAGCCGATTACGCCCGCCGGGCTGCCGGACGGGGTTTGGTGGCCATCATTGCAGGGGCAGGCGGCGCGGCTCACCTGGCGGGCGTCATTGCCGGCCACACGGCCTTGCCCGTCATTGGTGTGCCCATAGCTTCCGGTGCCTTAAACGGCGTGGATGCCCTGTACGCCACAGTGCAGATGCCCTCGGGTATACCGGTGGCTACAGTGGCCATAAACGGGGCCAAAAACGCGGGTATTCTGGCTGCTCAGATTGTTGGTACAGGCAGCCCCGAAGTACGGGAGAAAATAATTGCTTATAAAGAAAAAATGGCCCGGCAGGTGGGGGAAAAATCAGCCCGTTTGCAGGAATTGGGCATAGATGAGTATTTAAAAACAAAGGGAGGAAGCAAAGCTTGATTGATCGCTATACATTACCGGAAATGAAGGCCATCTGGTCCCAGGAAAACAAGTACCGCAAGTGGCTCGAGGTGGAGATTTGCGCCTGTGAAGCACTGGCCGAAATGGGTGTAGTGCCCGCCGAAGCTTTGCAGGAAATTAAAGAAAAAGCCAATTTCACCGTGGAGCGCATTGATGAAATAGAAGAAGTTACCAATCATGATGTAATTGCTTTTCTTACCTGTGTTGCAGAGCATGTTGGGGATGCCTCCAAATACATTCACCTGGGCATGACCTCTTCGGACGTGCTGGATACCGCCCTTGCCCTGCAGATTAAGGAAGCGGGGGAACTGATTCTCAAACGTCTCCATGAACTGCGTGACGTATTGTTGGAAAAGGCCAAAGAGCATCGCTATACCATTATGATCGGTCGTACCCACGGCATTCACGCCGAACCAACCACATTTGGTTTAAAAATGCTGCTATGGGTGGCGGAAACCGAGCGTAACATCAAACGTATGGAAAATGCCATCGCCACCATCAGTGCAGGCAAAATATCCGGTGCCGTGGGCACCTACGCCAACATTGACCCGGCGGTGGAACGGCACGTATGTGCCCGGCTCGGTTTGAAGCCGGCCCGGGTTTCCACCCAGGTGTTGCAGCGGGACAGGCATGCTGAATTTTTAACCACCCTGGCTGTGATTGGCAGTTCGCTGGACAAGTTTGCCACTGAAATCAGAAACCTCCAGCGTACCGATATTTTAGAAGCCGAAGAATATTTCAAAAAGGGCCAGAAGGGTTCATCGGCCATGCCCCACAAGCGCAACCCCATAACAGTGGAACGCATCAGCGGCCAGGCCAGGCTATTAAGGGGCAATGCCCTGGTGGCTATGGAAAACGTGGCCCTGTGGCATGAAAGGGACATTTCCCACTCTTCGGTGGAAAGGGTGATTATACCCGACAGCACCATCACCCTTGATTATATGCTATATAAGTTTAGCAATATTATGAAAAACCTGCTGGTTTACCCCGAAAATATGAAAAAGAATATAGAAAAAACACACGGGCTGATTTTTTCACAGCGGGTGCTGCTGGCCCTGGTGGAAAACCATGGTTTAACCCGGGAGAAGGCTTACGAGCTGGTGCAGCGCAACGCCATGCAATGCTGGCGGACGGGGGAGGATTTCCGCAAGCTGCTGCTGGGCGATGCGGAAGTGGCCGCAATTTTATCTGTGGAAGAAATCAACGAAATATTTGATTATAATTATCACCTGAAGCACGTGGACGAAATTTACAAGCGGTTTGGCCTGTAGAATTTGCCTGTTAACATATGTTCCCGAAATAATGATGTGAATATTTGATATGGAGGCATAATTTAATGGAAAAACTGGAACAGCTTTACGAAGGTAAGGCGAAAAGAGTTTACCGAACGGACAACCCCGACTATTACTGGGTGGAGTACAAGGACGATGCCACCGCCTTTAACGGCCTGAAAAAGGGTACTATTACCAACAAGGGGTCACTGAATAACCGTATTTCGGCGTATTTTTTCCGTATGCTGGCCAAAAACGGCATTGATTCTCATTTTGTCGAGGAAAAATCCGACCGGGAAATGATCGTTAAAGCCCTTAAAATCATACTGGTGGAGGTGGTGGTACGCAATATCGCCGCCGGAAGTCTGGCCAAACGTTTGGGTTTGGAAGAAGGCACCCCTTTGCAAAGCACAGTGGTGGAGTATTACTATAAGAGTGATGAATTGGGCGACCCGCTGATTAATGACGACCATATTCAGGCCATCAACCTGGCCACCCCTGAACAGATGGCCAGGATCAGGGAAATTGCTTTAAAGGTTAATGAAGTGTTGCGTTCTCATTTGGCCGGGCGGGACATTGAGCTGGTTGATTTTAAATTGGAATTCGGGCTGCATAAAGATGAGCTGCTGCTGGGTGACGAAATATCTCCTGACACGTGCCGTTTCTGGGACAAACATACCCGGGAAAAGCTGGATAAGGATCGTTTTCGCCGGGATCTGGGCAACGTGGAGGAAGCCTATCAGGAAGTGTACCGGCGTTTAACCAGGTGATAATTACTATTAAATATTTTAATCTGGGGGAGATAAAATGGTAAGTTTTCGGCCCGGATTGCCAAGTAATATGATTTTACCCGACAAACCCAGGGAAGAGTGCGGTGTTTTTGGAATTTTCGCTCCGGGGCGCGATGTGGCCAGGTTGACCTATTACGGTCTCTATGCCCTGCAGCACCGTGGTCAGGAAAGCGCAGGTATAGCTGTCGCCAACGGGAAAAGGTTACAGCTGCACAAGGGTATGGGGTTGGTGCCCGAGGTGTTTTCCGGCGATCAATTAAGTTATTTAAAAGGTGATATGGCCATCGGTCATGTACGGTATTCCACCACCGGTGCCAGCCATGCTATAAATGCCCAGCCACTGTTGTTTCGCTATGCCGGAGGCATGATCGCCCTGGCGCATAACGGCAATCTGACCAATGTAACGGAATTGCGTTCTCAGTTAATGGCCGGCGGTGCGGTTTTTCAATCCTCCACGGATAGTGAGGTAATTGTAAACATTATTGCCCGCTCGGACCGGGGTGATTTAAAGGACGCCCTGGCTAAATGTATGATTGACATTAAGGGCGCTTATTCGCTGGTAATACTCACTGTGGATAAGCTTATTGCCATGCGTGATCCCAACGGGTTCAGGCCCCTTTGTCTGGGTACCCTTGATAACGGTTTTGTGGTGGCTTCGGAATCCGCAGCCCTGGGCACAGTGGGTGCCGGTCTGCTCCGGGATGTGCAGCCGGGAGAAATCGTGATTATTGGCAAAAACGGGCTGGAATCTTACCAGGTACTGCAGCCGCGCCGGCGATCCCATTGTATTTTTGAGTACATTTATTTTGCCCGTCCCGACAGCACTATTGACGGCTTTAACGTCAACCAGATGCGCCGGGCCATGGGCCGTGTGCTGGCCAAGGAATACCCGGTGGATGCCGATCTGGTCATCCCCGTGCCCGACTCGGGGACTGCGGCGGCCCGGGGTTTTGCCGAAGTGGCCGGCATTCCCTTTGAAGAAGGGTTGATGAAAAATCGTTATATCGGACGTACTTTTATTCAGCCTACCCAGGACATGCGGGATCTGGCGGTGCGCATAAAACTCAGCCCTGTGCGGGAGGTACTGGCCGGCAAACGGGTGGTGATGGTGGATGATTCCATTGTGCGGGGTACCACCAGCAGTAAAATTGTGGCTATGCTGCGGGACTGCGGAGTGCGTGAGGTACATATGTGCCTCAGTTCACCTCCCATTACCCGGTCATGCTATTATGGTATTGACACCTCCAACGAGCAGGAATTGATTGCCGCCCAGATGTCTACCGAGGAAATTTGCCGTTCCATTGGTGCGGACAGTTTACATTATCTTTCCCTGGAGGGACTGCTGAACATATTCGGTAATTCCCGGGATGCCTTTTGTACCGCCTGTTTTGACGGCAAGTATCCGGTGGAGGTGGTTAAACCCCAGGAAGCCGGCAAATACAGCCTGGAATAAGGAAGCAAGGGGAAGCAAGGGGACGGTTCCCTTGCTTCCTAAAATAGATGAAAATTTAAGGACGGGGAACGCGTGTTGGAACAGAAACAAAAAACAATTACTTATGCGGATGCGGGTGTCGATATTGATGCCGGTAACCGGGCCGTAGCTTTGATGAAAAAATCGGTGCAAAGCACCTGGCGCCCCGAAGTGCTCACGGGTATCGGGGGTTTTGGCGGGCTGTTTGCCCTGGATACCACCAAATACCGCGAGCCCGTGCTGGTATCCGGTACCGACGGAGTGGGTACCAAGCTGCGGGTGGCTTTTTTGACCGGTATACATAACACCATTGGTATTGATGCCGTGGCCATGTGCGTCAACGATATCCTTACCCTTGGTGCCCAGCCGCTATTTTTCCTGGATTACCTGGCCGTGGGCAAGCTGAAGCCCGAGCAGGTGGCGGATATCGTATCCGGGGTGGCCGAAGGCTGCCGCCAATCGGGCTGTGCCCTGATTGGCGGGGAAACTGCTGAAATGCCTGATTTTTACGGGGCTGGAGAATATGACATTGCCGGCTTTGCGGTGGGTGTGGTGGACAAAAACAAAATTATCGACGGCAGCACCATTGCGCCTGGGGATGTACTGGTGGGCTTGCCTGCCTCGGGTTTGCACAGCAATGGTTATTCACTGGCTAGACGCGTGTTGCTGGATAAGGCCGGGTATCAAGTGGACCAGGTGCACCCTTTACTGGGTTGTTCCGTGGGCGAAGAAATGCTGCGCCCAACCAGGATATATGTTTCAGCCGTGCTACCGCTACTGAATAAGTTTGAAATAAAAGGGCTGGCCCATATCACCGGGGGCGGTCTGGTGGAAAACATACCTCGTATACTGCCCGGTGGGACGGCGGTGCAAATAGATACCGGTACCTGGGAAGTGCCGGCCGTATTCAAGGTTATTGCCCAAGAAGGGCCGGTGGATAGCGGTGAAATGTACAGGGTATTTAATATGGGCCTTGGTATGGTGCTGGTGGTACCTGCCGCCCGGGCCGGAGATGTGGTTGCCGACCTTAAATCCCGCGGCGAGGATGCCCGGGTGATCGGCGAGGTTATCCCGGGTGATGGCCGGGTGCATCTTACTTAAAGCAGCAATTCGCCAGTTAAAAGTTTGGGGTGTTTAACGCCGGGAACGGAAAACTATAAATAATCCGCTTATTACGGTCGCAGATGTAAATTGTTTTCGGTATTCAGATGTTTTTTGTGAGGGAGATTTATGGAGAAAAAAAATATCGGTGTACTTGCCTCGGGGCGGGGTTCCAACTTGCAATCCATAATGGATGCTTGTGCGGCAGGTCGCATACCGGCCCGGGTGGCGGTGGTGATCAGCAATAACAAGGATGCCTATGCCCTTGAAAGGGCCCGGCAGGCCGGTATTGCCGCGGTGGCGGTAAACACCGGTGACTACCCGGACAAGGCGGAGTATGAGAAATATATTGTTGACATTCTAAAAGAACATAATGTGCACCTGGTGTGCCTGGCCGGATACATGCGTTTGGTAGGAAAGACACTGCTGGAGGCATTTCCCGGGCGGGTAATGAATATCCATCCTGCTCTATTACCCGCCTTTCCGGGGCTGCACGGGCAGGAGCAAGCCTGGCGCTACGGGGTTAAATACAGCGGCTGCACTGTACACTTCGTGGACGAAGGTATGGATACAGGACCCATTATACTGCAGGCCGTGGTGCCGGTCCACGATGACGATACCGCAGATACCCTGGCAGCGCGCATCCTGGAGCAGGAACACCGGATTTACCCCGAAGCAATTAACCTCTACTGCACTGGCAAGCTGGTGGTAGAGGGAAGAAAAGTGCGCATACTGAAGTAACACGAAAGTGTGGGGAAGCGGTGGGAAAACGGCTCCAAAAATTTTTATTCAGCCAAGGAAGCAGGTTAATCGCACACATGCTACCACAAGCTCCCACAAAAGGCAGCAGGAGAACCGTCACCTTGCTTATAATCATTGGTGTACTGTATTATGAGGAGGTTTGCAAAATGACAATAAATCGTGCGCTGATTAGCGTATCGGATAAGTCCGGGCTGGAGGAATTCGCCCGGGGTCTGGTGCAGGCCGGAGTGGAGATAGTTTCCACCGGCGGTACCGCCAAGGCGCTGCGCGGGGCCGGTATACCCGTCACTTACATAACTGAAGTTACCGGCTTTCCGGAAATACTGGACGGGCGGGTGAAAACCCTGCATCCCAATGTGCACGGGGGAATTTTAGCCATGCGCACTGAGTCGCATTTAAAACAATTACAGGAACAGGATATTACACCCATTGATCTTGTGGTGGTAAACCTTTATCCATTTAAAGAAACGGTGGCCAAGCCCGGGGTCACATTGGAAGAGGCCATTGAAAATATTGATATCGGTGGGCCCACCATGGTGCGCGCGGCGGCCAAAAACTACCGGTATGTGCTGGTGGTGGTAAGCCCGCAGCGCTATCCCGAGGTGCTGGCAGCCGTACAAAAGGGCACCATTGATGAACAGTTTCGCCTGGAACTGGCCAAGGAGGCCTTTGCCCATACCGCATCCTACGATACCGCCATTTCGGCTTACCTGGCCGGTCTCGACCAGCCGGCCGGTGACTTCCCCGCCGTATGGGAGAAAAAATATGAACTGGTGCAAACACTGCGCTACGGCGAAAATCCCCACCAGCAGGCGGCCTTTTACCGTGATTCATCGGTAACCGGGGCCTGCGTGGCCAACGCTGTACAACTACATGGTAAAGAACTTTCCTACAACAATATACTGGATATCAATGCTGCCTTTGAGGCGGTGAAGGAATTCAGCGGCACAACGGCTGTAATAGTCAAGCACAATAACCCGTGCGGCGTTGCCAGTGCCGGTAATCTGGTTGATGCTTACAGGATGGCTTACGATGGAGATCCCGTGTCGGCATTCGGCGGTATCGTGGCCTTTAACGCCCCGGTGGATGTGGATACGGCCCGGGAAATGAATAAAATATTCCTGGAGGCGGTTATTGCGCCGGATTATGATGATGAGGCCCTGGCTGTGTTAAAAGAAAAGGAAAACCTGCGCATTTTAAAAACCGGGCCGCTTGCCGGTCCCACAACCGACCGTTTTGATGTGCGCAAAGTTAACGGGGGCCTGCTGGTGCAGGACTTTGACCGGGGTGTGGTGGATACCGAAAAAATTAAAGTTGTTACCAAGCGTGCCCCTTCCGAGGCCGAAATGGACGATTTGCTTTTTGCCATGGCTGTGGTTAAACACGTTAAATCCAACGCCATTGTGGTGGTTAAGGATAAGAAGGTGCTGGGCGTAGGGGCCGGGCAGATGAACCGGGTCACTTCGGCCCGTATTGCACTGGGACAAGCCGGTGACGCGGCCCGGGGGGCAGTGCTGGCTTCGGATGCCTTTTTCCCGTTTTCGGATACCCTGGAGGAAGCTGTGGCAGCAGGTATTGCTGCGGTTATTCAACCCGGCGGCTCAGTGCGCGATGCCGAGTCCGTTGCCGTAGCCGATGAGCACGATATAGCCATGGTATTTACGGGTATGCGTCATTTCCGGCACTAAACCGGTGCCCGTTAGAATTAGCCGGGGGAGGAAATGCCAATGAAAGTTTTAATTGTGGGGGGCGGCGGTAGAGAACACGCGCTGGCCTGGAAAATTAATCAGAGTTCCCGGGTAAAAAAAATATTCTGCGCGCCGGGTAATGCCGGTATTGCCCAACTGGCAGAATGCGTGGATATTAAAGACAGCAATATACCGGCCATCGTTGACCTGGTACGGCAGGAGAAAATTGATTTGACCGTTGTAGGTCCCGAGGCGCCGCTGGTGGCCGGTTTGGTGGATATTTTGGAAAAGGAAGGCTACCCTGTATTCGGCCCCAGGCGGCGGGCGGCGGAAATAGAGGGCAGCAAAGTACTGGCCAAGGATATCATGTATAAGTATGGTATACCCACAGCCCGGTACGCTGTTTTTGATAATGCACAAAAGGCCAGGGATTATATTAAACAGTTGAGTGGCCCCTGTGTGGTCAAAGCTGACGGCCTGGCCGCCGGTAAAGGTGTGATTGTGGCCGGGGATGAACAAACCGCACTGGCTGCGGTAAATGACATTATGGAAAGCAAAGTATTTGGCGCTGCGGGAAACCGGGTTGTGGTGGAAGAATGTTTGCAGGGGGAAGAGGTCAGTCTGCTGGCCTTCACCGATGGCGAGCATGTGGTGCCCATGCTGGCAGCCCAGGACCATAAGCAAGTGTATGACAATGATACAGGGCCCAATACCGGCGGTATGGGGGCTTATGCGCCGGCACCTGTTTTGACTCCGGAACTCACTCAGCAGGTGTTGGAAAAGGTGATGATCCCTGCGGTGCGCGGCATGGCTGCCGAAGATCGCCCTTACCGGGGAGTGCTGTACGCCGGGTTGATGATGACGGAGCAAGGCCCACAGGTTTTGGAGTTTAATGCCCGGTTTGGCGACCCTGAGACCCAACCACTGCTTATGATGCTGGAATCGGATTTGGTTGATGTGATGGAAGCACTACTGGCGGGCGAATTAAACAAAGTGAACCTGCGCTGGTATGACGGCGCCTGTGTTTGTGTGGTGCTGGCCTCCGGCGGGTATCCCGGGCCGTACGGCAAAGGCGAAGTTATCACCGGTCTGGCCGATTTGCCCCCGAATGTAGTGGCTTTCCATGCGGGTACGGCATATAAAGGCGGCCAGGTGGTTACTGCGGGCGGCCGGGTATTGGGCATAACCGCCAGGGCCGCTGGAATTCCCGAGGCCATTGAACTGGCTTACCAGGGTGTATCCCGGGTGAAGTTTAACGGTATGCATTACCGCAGAGATATAGGAAAAAAGGCTATCAGCAGATAGCCCACAGGTTATTAAAGTGGCGGTAAATCCCGTACGGTACGAAGGTCGGGGTCTACCGCCTTTTTTTGCCTTTAAACCCCAGCAGGAAACTACCGCTTTTTGTTTAATTTAATGCGTTAAAGAAAAAAAGGATTTGTTTACAAGTTGTCGAACTGCATATTAGGTTTTTAGAAATAACAACCTATATGTACAAAATATGAATTAATAAACCGGGAGGAGTATAAGGTGGCTTACACCGGAAAATTGCGTGATCCTTTGTTGAATCAACTTTTTGAAGCCATTCTACAACTTAAGGACACCGATGAATGTTATCAATTTTTTGAGGATATCTGTACCGTCACCGAAATTAAAACAATGGCCCAGCGACTGGAGGTGGCCAGAATGCTGCAGGGCAACTATACTTACGGTGAAATTGCCTCACGAACCGGAGCCAGCACGGCCACCATCAGCAGGGTCAAGAGATCCCTGAATTATGGCGCGGATGGTTACAAAACTGTGCTGAACAGGTTAAAAACAGCCCAGGCTGAAGCCAGTGACGTTAAAATTTAGTGTTGACAGTGTTAAGATACTGCTTTAATATTTTATTGTATCATCGCTTTAACATATTAAAGGAGGGCATTTGGTGATTCGCATAATAACGTCAGTGGATAAAGCCCTGTCCGAATTATTGCAGAATAGAACTGTGGATTTGGAAAAAGTCGAAAATGTGGTTAAGGACATTGTTACTGCCGTTAAAAATGGTGGAGATGAACAATTATGCGCCATAACCAACCGTTTGGATGGTACAAAACTGTCACCCGGGGGTCTTGCGGTGGGGCAGGATGAAATAAAGGCCGCTTATCAAAGGGTTGGCGAAGGTTTTTTAACTGCGCTGCGCCTGGCCGCCCAAAATATTTATCGTTTCCATGACCGCCAAAGGCGCAACTCCTGGATAGACCCGCAACCTGACGGCACTACTCTGGGGCAAATGGTTTCACCTCTGGGTAGAGTGGGTATCTATGTGCCCGGTGGTAAGGCATCCTACCCCTCCTCAGTGCTGATGAACGCGATTCCCGCAGCGGTGGCGGGGGTGCGGCAGATAGTGATGGTTACACCGCCGGATAAAAGCGGTGCCGTGAACCCCCACACCCTGGTGGCGGCCGCCGAGGCCGGGGTGACCGAGATTTACCGTGTGGGCGGGGCCCAGGCCGTGGCTGCACTGGCCTACGGAACCGAAAGCATAGCCCGGGTGGATAAAATAGTGGGCCCGGGAAATATTTATGTGACGGCGGCCAAACGGCAGGTTTTCGGTGTGGTGGATATCGATATGCTGGCCGGCCCCAGCGAGGTGCTTATTGTGGCCGATGATTCGGCCAGACCGGATTTTGTGGCTGCGGATATGCTGGCCCAGGCTGAGCATGATGAGCTGGCCTCGTCCATACTGGTAACGCCGGTTGCAGCACTGGCTCAAAAAGTGCAACAGCAGTTGAATAAACAGTTGGCCCGGTTGACACGACGCCAAGTGGCCGAAAAATCAATTAACGAAAGAGGGGCTATTGTCATTACCGCCACTTTGGACGAAGCTGTACAGGTGGCCAATGCATTTGCACCCGAACACTTGGAGCTAATGGTGGCCGATCCCTATCGCTGGCTTGGTTCGGTGCATGGTGCCGGGGCGGTATTCCTGGGGCATTTTTCACCCGAGCCCGTGGGTGACTACATAGCCGGTCCCAACCATGTGCTGCCCACAGGCGGTACGGCCCGGTTTTTCTCCCCCCTTAATGTGGACACCTTTACGAAAAAGACCAGCATAATCGGTTACTCATCCCGGGCGCTGGCTAAAGACGGCGAGCATGTTGTTGCCCTGGCCAATACCGAGGGGCTTACCGCCCACGCAGCCTCGGTGCAGCACAGACTGGCATTTTTGGCGGAAAGCACGGGCGGGGAATTGTCCGGTGTCACCGGCATTAACGGTGGTGTTAGCGATAAAACCGCAAGCAATCACATGCTGCCTGGTTTGCCGGGTATGCCCTCAATCAGACCTGGTTTTGGCAACCTGCCGGGGCGGGTGCCAAAGCAAAAATGGAATGAAGTTTCGCCACTTGATTTTAACCGTCTGAACAGTATCCCGGGGGAAGGGGAAAAATGCTGATATGGATAATCAATTTGACCCGGGCTTGCTGGTGCGGGAAAGGCTAAAGGAACTAATCCCGTATCAGGAAGTAAGTTACCCGGAAGTAATTAAACTTAACGCCAATGAAAACCCCTATGATTTTCCTGCAGAAATTTGGCGGGATATTAATGAAATGCTGGGGGCACAGTCCTTCACCCGCTACCCCGATGCTATGGCGCAGCAATTGATACGGGAATTGGCCCGCTGTTACAGCGTGGGTGAGGATAACATCATGGTGGGCAACGGTTCGGATGAATTGATTTTAAATTTAATGCTGACCTTTGGTGCCGGTAACCGGGTGGTTATCGCCGTGCCCACCTTTTCCATGTACGGTATCCATGCCCGGGTGGCCGGAGCTGAAATAGTGGAAGTGGCAAGGCTTGAGGATTTCGGCCTGGATGTGCCGGGCATTATCCGGGCCGGGGAGAGTGCCGCCCTGGTGGTAATTTGTTCACCCAACAACCCCACCGGTAATTCGGCCACGGTGGAACAGGTGCAAGCCATACTAGCCGGTTGCCAGTGCCCGGTGGTGGTGGATCAGGCTTACGTTGAGTTTGGCGGCCAGGATTTCTTACCGCTGCTGGACAGTCACCCCAATCTGGTGATTTTGCGCACTTTTTCCAAAGCTTATGGCCTGGCTGGACTGAGGGTGGGCTATTTATTTGCCCGGCCCCGGGTGCTGCAATATCTCTTTAAAGTCAAGCAACCCTTTAACCTGAATATTTTTTCACAAACGGCCGCGCTGGCTGTGCTTCGGTGCCGGGATATCTTTGCCCGGCAGGTGGCGGAAATAGTTCGGCAAAGGGAGGCTTTATATAAGGCTATGCGGCAAATGCCGGGTTTTGACGTGCTACCTTCCGATGCCAATTACCTGATGTTTAAGACATGTTACCCGGCAGTAAAAATTTTCGAAGGCTTGCTTGAACGGGGTGTGCTGGTGCGCAATTTTGGCGACCCGCTGTTGACAAGGTATTTACGGGTATCTGTGGGACAACCGGAAGAAAATATGATTTTTTTACATTCATTACAGCAGGTTATTGCAGAGCTGGGGGAGAAAGATTGAATGGGAATAATAAATGCACGCGTTGCGGAAATCAACCGGGAAACAAATGAAACCTGTATATCACTGCAGCTGGCTTTGGATGATACAGGACAATCCACAATAAATACCGGCGTGGGTTTTTTGGATCATATGCTACATCTTTTAGCCAAACACGGTGGTATGCAGCTTAAGCTGCAAGCCCGGGGTGATCTGGCGGTGGATGCTCATCATACCGTGGAGGATGTGGGTATCTGCCTGGGGCAGGCGTTAAAGAAGGCACTGGGGGACAAGCGCGGGATAGAAAGATATGGACACGTGCTGCTGCCCATGGATGAAGCCCTGGTGGCGGTGGCCCTGGATTTCAGCGGCCGGGGCTGGTTATCCTTTGATGTACCGCTTCCCGCCGCCAAAGTGGGTGACTTTGATACCGAACTGGTGGAGGAATTTTTAAGGGCTTTTGCCATCAACGGTGCTTTAACCCTGCACGTGCATTTAATGGCGGGCAAAAACACCCATCATATTATAGAGGCTATATTTAAGGGTTTGGGGCGTGTTTTGCGTTTAGCCGCTGAGGTTAAAGATCCCCGCGGGGGATTGCCTTCCACTAAAGGTGTACTTTAATTGGGAGAGAGGGAAACCTTTGATTGCCATTATTGATTACGGTATGGGCAATTTGCGCAGTGTGGCCAAAGGGTTTGAAAAAACGGGCGTATATGTGGAAGTGACTGCGGACCCGCAGGTGCTCAAAAATGCTTCCGGGGTTGTTTTGCCCGGCGTGGGGGCATTTTCCGATGCTATGCGTAATCTTAAATCCCACGGCCTGGTGGAAGCTATATATGACATAATTAATGCGGGAAAGCCGTTTTTGGGTATTTGCCTGGGATTGCAGTTATTATTTGAGTCCAGTGAGGAATGGGGTACCACCGCCGGGCTGGGTGTGTTCCCCGGCCGGGTGCGGCGCTTGCCGCCCGGGCTAAAAATTCCGCATATGGGTTGGAATACACTGTTCTTTAAAAAGCCCTGTCCGCTTTTCAAAAATATCCCGGAACATGCCGCGTTTTATTTTGTTCATTCCTATTATGTGGAACCCGGCGATCCAGAGTTAACGGTGTTTACCACCGAGTATGGCATAGAATTTACTTCTGTTGCCGCCAACGCCAATGTGTACGGTATACAATTTCACCCGGAAAAAAGCAGTGCCCTTGGCCTGCGCATTTTAGAGAATTTTGGGAGGTTGGTTGAAAAATGTTAATTATCCCGGCTATAGACCTGCGGGCTGGGAAGTGTGTACGCCTGGTGGAGGGTAAACTGGACCGCGAGACCATCTATTCCAATGATCCGGCCGCAGTGGCCAGGGTATGGCAGGGCAGCGGCGCCCGTATGCTACACGTGGTGGATTTGGATGGTGCCTTTGCCGGCTCACCCAGGAACCTGGAAACTATTCAAGAAATTCTTAAAGCGGTAACCATACCTGTACAAGTAGGAGGCGGAATTCGTGACCTGGCCACTGTGGAACGCCTGCTGCAAATGGGCGTAGCCCGGGTAATTTTGGGTACGGTGGCTATCCAAAACCCGGCGCTGGTGGCTGAAGCCTGTAAACGCTTTGGCAGTGAACATATTGTAGTGGGTATTGATGCCCGTGATGGCAAGGTGGCCATTGAAGGCTGGGGACTTACTGCGGAAAAGGACGCGCTGGAATTGGCTGATGAAATCAGCCGGATGGGGATCACCAGGGTGGTGTTTACCGATATTTCCCGGGACGGCACTTTAAAGGGGCCGAATACGGAAGCTATTAGAAACCTGGCTATGTCCAGTAAATTGAAGGTAATTGCATCAGGTGGCGTGTCCACTATCCAGGACATTGTTGCCCTGCATGAACTGGCTCCCCTGGGGGTGGAAGGAGTTATCGTAGGTAAAGCGCTGTATGCTGGTACGGTAAGCATTGACGAAGCCTTGGCTTTAGAGAGGTAAAAGAGGGCTTATCATGTTGATGAAAAGAATAATCCCCTGTCTTGATGTCACCGGCGGGCGTGTGGTTAAAGGTACCAACTTTGTTAACTTGCGGGATGCGGGAGATCCGGTGGAGTTGGCCGCGTTTTATGACCGTGAAGGGGCGGACGAGCTGGTTTTTTTGGATATCACTGCTTCCGCCGAGGAACGTAAAACCGTGCTGGATATTGTTTACCGCACGGCAGCCGAGGTTTTTATACCCTTTACAGTGGGCGGCGGAATCAGCACGCTGGAGGACATCAGGACCATGCTTTCCGCCGGCGCGGACAAGGTATCCGTAAATACGGCTGCTGTAAAAAATCCACGGCTGATTAACGAGGCCTCGGCCCGGTTCGGCAGCCAGTGTATTGTGGTAGCCATAGACGCGCGCAGTGTGGGTCACAATAAGTGGGAAGTTTATATCCATGGTGGCCGGACACCCACCGGTATCGATGCTGTGTCCTGGGCGGTGCAAATGGAGGAAAGAGGGGCTGGTGAAATATTATTAACCAGCATGGACCGGGACGGCACCAAAGATGGTTATGATATAGCCCTGACCAAGGCCGTTGCCCGGGCGGTCAGGATACCGGTTATTGCCTCGGGTGGGGTTGGCAATCTTGACCATATCCTGGACGGGCTGACCGGGGGTGAGGCTGATGCCGCCCTGGCCGCGTCGATTTTTCACTTCGGCAATTATACAATAGCAGAAGCAAAGCGGTATTTGGCGGAGCATAATGTGCCCGTGCGCATTTAAATATTTCTGAACTATGGGTATTAGAGTATTGGAACTAAGATACAAGTAATTTGAGAAATCTGTCTTATCTTTACAATTTGTGTAATGGATAAATTTGTTTACTTAATATAGAGCATAATATGGAAACTGGGGTGTGACAAGGTGCAGGTAAAGCAAATAAAACCCGAAGAGCTTAAATATAACGGTGACGGTCTGATACCCGCCATAGTGCAGGATGTGGAAACCAAAGAGGTGTTGATGCTGGCCTATATGAACAGCGAGGCAGTGGCCAAAACCCTTTCCACCGGTGAAACCTGGTTCTGGAGCAGGAGCAGGCAAAAATTCTGGCACAAGGGTGAATCATCGGGCAATGTGCAAAGGGTTAAGGAAATGTATTTTGATTGCGACAAAGACACTTTGCTGCTGCTGGTGGAGCAAAGGGGAGCCGCCTGCCATGAGGGTTATTACAGCTGTTTCCACTATGCCCTGGCCGGGGACGGAACGGTTACCGTCAAGGGGGAGCCTCTGTTTAACCCGGAGGAAGTATACGGCAAAGAAAGCAAGTAGCCGCTGCGGTGGAAGCCGGGTAAAAACAAAAATCGCCTGATCAATCGTTTAGTTTGTAGCCACCGTAAGGTGGCATTTTGCTTGCCAAAGGGTAAGTTGTGGTAATATAATTTTGTGGCACATGTGATTTATCACTTCGGTAAAAATTAAACTTGGAGGTTGTCATGGATTTAACTGCGCTAAACGAAGCGCAAAAAAAAGCGGTGACATACGGTGACGGGCCGCTGCTGGTACTGGCCGGAGCGGGCAGCGGCAAAACCAGGGTGTTGACCACCAGAATTGCCTATTTACTGCTGGAAAAGGGCGTCGATCCCTATAATATTTTAGCCATTACTTTTACCAATAAAGCAGCCCGGGAAATGCGGGAGAGAATTGCCGCTGCGGTGCCCGGGATGGCGCGTGATTTATGGGTTTTTACTTTTCATGCCACTTGCCTGCGCATTTTGCGGCGCCAATCGGGTTTTGCCGGTTTTACATCCAACTTTGTAATCTACGATGCGGACGACCAGAAGACCGTTATTAAGGAATGTCTCAAAGAGTTAAACCTGGACGATAAAAAATTCCCCCCTCAGGCCATGTCGGCGGCCATATCCCAATCTAAAAACATGCTTTACGGGCCGGCGGAAATGGAAAAAAAGTCGTATGATTATTTTAGCCAAACTGCTTGTAAAGTGTACAAGCTTTACCAGGAAAAGCTGCGGCAAAATAATGCGCTGGACTTTGACGATTTGCTGATGCACACGGTGCATTTACTGCAAAACAACCCGGCTGTGCTGGACTATTACCAGGAAAAATTCCGCTATATACTGGTAGATGAATACCAGGACACCAACCATGCCCAGTATGTGCTGGTTAACCTACTGGCCCAAAAATACCGGAATATCTGCGTGGTGGGAGACCCGGATCAGGGTATCTACGGCTGGCGGGGGGCGGATATTCAAAATATCATGAGTTTTGAGCGGGATTACCCGGACGCAGCCGCCATTGTTTTGGAGCAAAACTACCGTTCCACCCGCACCATCCTGGAATCCGCCAATGCAGTGATCCGGCATAACCGGGACCGTAAGGAAAAGAAGTTATGGACCGCCGGGTCTTTGGGGGATCCCATTACTGTTTTCACCGCCCGGGACGAGCATGCCGAGGCCAGTTACGTGGTGGAGCAAATCCGCCGCTGGCACTCCCAAATGAAAAAAAACTACCGGGATTTTGCTGTGCTGTATCGCACCAATGCCCAGTCCCGGGTGCTGGAAGAAAAATTCTTGGCTGCCGGCATACCCTATACCATTGTGGGGGGCCTCAGGTTTTATGAGCGCAAGGAAATTAAAGATTTGTTGGCCTACTTGCGGCTACTGGTCAACCCCAATGACCGCTTAAGCTTGCGGCGGGTGATCAATGAACCCAAAAGGGGTATCGGGGCCGCTTCATTAAACAAAATACTTAACTGGGCGGACGAAACCCGCCAGGCACCACTGACCTTGTTGGAAAACGGCGGTGGCATTCCCGGCCTGGGCGGTAAAGCCGCCGGGGCAGCCCGTGTTTTTGGTCAAACCATGGGTGATATCAAAAAAAGGATGCCAGGCTTACCCATCACCAGGCTGGTGCAAATGGTGCTGGAGGAAACAGGTTACTGGCAGGCTCTGGAAAACGAACGCACGGTGGAATCCAGAACCCGGATGGAAAACCTGCGCGAATTTTACACAGTTACCGGAGAATACGATGCCAGTGGTGAGGGCGGTGGCCTGGAGGATTTTTTGTCATCACTGGCTCTGGTTACCGATCTGGACAATTACGAGCAGGATGCCGACCAGGTGACATTGATGACCATGCACAGTGCCAAGGGACTGGAGTTTCCCGTGGTGTTTATTACCGGTATGGAAGAAACCGTTTTTCCCCACTCCCGTTCCATGGAGGACAGGCATGAATTGGAGGAAGAAAGAAGGCTTTGCTATGTGGGTATAACCAGGGCCATGGAGCACCTGTACCTGACCCATTGCTGGCAGCGTACTTTATACGGCTACACCAGGATGAATGAGCCTTCCCGCTTTTTGCGGGAACTGCCGCCTGATTTGCTTGATACAGGTGCTCCCCTGGATAACCCGGAAGACCGGGCCCTGTCCGGGAAATTGCCAGTGGCCGGCCCTGTTGACAGTGCATGTGGTGGCGACTTTCAAGAGGTGCCCGGTCAAGCTTATTGCAATACACCAACCGGTAGATCCACCGGTACCGGGTCGCTGGCGTCACCGGGAGGGCAAAATATAACTTACAGTACCGGGGAAAGGGTTTACCATCGCAAATGGGGACAGGGTATCATCAAAGAAGTACGGGGCAAAGGTGATAATGCCGAGCTGAAAATAGAGTTTCCGGGGCTGGGTGTCAAAACACTCCTGGCCCGCTATGCACCGCTTACACGATAGAAAGGGGAATGGACTGATGGGCGGCGGGCATGAACAGATACGCCAAACTATTGATAAACTACGCCGGGAAATTGAACAGCATAATTACCGGTATTACGTGCTGGACGCACCTACCATTACGGATGCCCAATATGACCGGCTGATGGCCGAACTGCAACGACTGGAGAAGGAATATCCCCATCTGGTTACCCCCGACTCACCCACCCAGCGGGTGGGCGGCAAACCCCGGGAGGGGTTTGCCACGGTTCAGCACCCGGTGGCGATGCTCAGCTTGGCCAACGCTTTTGGTGAAACAGAACTTGTGGATTTTGACCGCCGGGTCAGGGGAGTCCTGGGTGATGAGCCATATGATTACGTGGTGGAATTGAAAATTGATGGCCTGGCGGTCTCGCTGACCTATCAAGACAGCCTTTTGGTCCGCGGGGCCACCCGGGGTGACGGCACAACGGGAGAAGATATTACCGCTAATCTGAAAACAATTCGCAGTATACCCCTGCGCCTGCATAAACCAGTACATTTGTTGGAGGTACGGGGCGAAGTATACATGCCCAAGGACTCCTTTGTAGAGCTGAACAGCCGGCGCCAGGAGCGGGGCGAGGCTCTTTTTGCCAATCCCCGCAATGCGGCTGCCGGTTCGCTGCGCCAGCTGGACCCGGCGATTACAGCCGGGCGTAATTTGAATATTTTCGTCTACGGTATCGGGATAGTGGATATTTCCGGCGATCAGCCGCCCGGTTCCCACAGCGAGGCTCTTAAATGGCTGGAGAGCCTGGGGCTGCGCGTAAACCCCCACCACCAGCTTTGCCGGGACATTAATGAAGTAATCAGCTACTGCCGGATTTGGCAGGATAGAAAGGCGGATCTACCCTATCAAATAGATGGCCTGGTGATTAAAGTCAATACACTGTCCCAGCAGTCCGCCCTGGGGGCTACCATGAAAAGCCCCCGCTGGGCGATAGCTTTCAAATTTCCCCCAGAACAAGCCAAAACAACTGTGCGAGATATCATAGTCAGTGTGGGACGAACCGGGGTAATTACTCCCACTGCGCTTTTGGATCCCGTACCGGTGGCGGGCTCCACCGTCAGCAGGGCCACCTTGCATAACGAGGATATTATTCGGGAAAAGGATATACGCATTGGCGACCGGGTAATTATTCAAAAAGCCGGTGATGTGATACCCGAAGTGGTGGAAGTATTAAAGGAGCACCGCACCGGTGGGGAAAAACCCTTCATGATGCCCACCGCCTGCCCGGCCTGTGGTGCCGAAGTGGTACGCCCCGCCGGTGAGGCCGCTCACCGGTGCACGGGAGCCACCTGCCCGGCACAACTACTGGAGGGGTTGATTCATTTTGCCTCCCGGGGGGCCATGGACATTGCCGGGCTGGGTCCGGCCGTGGTTACCCAGTTGGTGGAGGCGGGCCTGGTCAAAGATTTTTCCGACCTATACGGCCTGACAGTGGAACAACTACTGAAATTGGAGCGTTTTGGGGATAAATCGGCGGATAATCTGGTTCGGGCCATTGCAGCCAGTAAAGAGAACCCGCTGCACCGGCTGATCTTTGCCCTGGGTATCAGGCACGTGGGTGAGCGGGCGGCACGGGTGCTGGCCGGTCATTTCGGCGATTTAAGAAAGCTAATGGATGCCAGTTACGAAGAACTGATTTCCATTGTGGAGATTGGCCCCAAAATAGCCGAGAGTGTGGTTAATTTTATGCGGGAGCCCCGGAACCGGGCTTTAATTGAACGGCTTATGGACCAGGGTGTTAATGTGGTGGCGGAGAATCCCGCGGCCGGGGTGGGGGAGCCCTTGAAAGGAAAGACCTTTGTACTTACCGGCACCCTGGCAAATTTAAAAAGGGATGATGCGAAAGCGTTGATTGAAAAAGCAGGGGGTAAAGTGTCCTCGTCAGTGAGTAAAAAAACAGATTATGTGGTAGCGGGCGAAAACCCGGGCAGCAAATATGAAAAAGCAATCAAGCTAGGTGTACCGGTACTTGGTGAACAGGATTTCCTGGCCCTGTTTAATCACGGACATGGTGAAAAAAATGATTAACACCATGAACGTCCCGAGCTGTTTAGCCAGGTTGCTCCCTTGAGGGGGCCTTTGATATAATAATGTCAGTTTTTGAGAGATGAGGAAGGTGTGGCATGATTAACATAAAGGATGTCGAGCACGTGGCGCTACTGGCCCGTTTGTCATTATCCGAAGAGGAAAAAATGGTTTATGCCAGGCAACTCGGTGATATATTGGGGCACGCCCGTAAACTGCAGGACCTGGATACAGATAATATACCACCTACCGCCCACGTGCTGCCTTTGCAAAATGTTTTTCGGGAAGACCGTGTGGGCGAGCATATGCCGGTGGATAAAGTACTGGCCAATGCTCCCGACCGTCAGGACAACTTTTTCAAGGTGCCCAAGATTATTTAGTAGTAATGGTTGGAGGGGAATCTGTTGGAATTAAATTACTTAACCGCACACCAGTTACATGATATGCTGGTTAGCAAAGAAGTTAGCGCTGAAGAGATAATTCGGGCGGTGTTTGACCGGGTTGAGCAAGTGGAAGATAAAATACGTGCCTATATTACCCTGAACAAAGAACAGGCCGTTGCACGGGCCCGGCTGGTGGACAAGGCCAGGGCGGGCGGTGAATATTTGCCGCCGCTGGCCGGTATACCGGTGGCTGTAAAGGATAATATTTGCACCAATGGGATACGCACCACTTGCGCCTCAAAAATACTTTATAACTACATTCCCCCCTATGACGCCACCGTAATGGAACGTTTAAACGCCTGCCGGGCCGTGCTGGTGGGGAAAACAAACATGGACGAGTTTGCTATGGGATCATCCTGCGAAAACTCGGCTTTTTTTAGCACCTGTAACCCCTGGGATACCGGGCGGGTGCCGGGAGGGTCCAGCGGCGGCTCTGCGGCCGCGGTGGCGGCCGGGGAAACCGTTTTGGCCCTGGGCTCCGACACCGGCGGTTCCATTCGCCAGCCGGCATCCTTTTGCGGCGTGGTGGGTATGAAGCCCACCTATGGTGCGGTATCCCGTTACGGGTTGGTGGCTTACGCCTCCTCCCTGGACCAGATCGGTCCCCTGGCTAGGGATGTCACCGATTGTGCCCTGCTGTTGAATGTTATTTGCGGGCACGACCCTCTGGACTCCACTTCGGCGCCATATAACGTGCCCGATTACACATCGTTCCTCAATGGAGATATAAAAGGTATGAAAATAGGGGTGCCACGGGAATACATGGGCCAGGGTATTGATGCGGCGGTTAAGGACATTATTTATAAAGCCATTGATGTTTATACCGGTCTGGGCGCTGTAGTGGAGGAAACCACACTGCCGCATACCGAGTATGCACTGCCGGCCTATTATTTAATCGCCCCCGCCGAGGCCAGTTCCAATTTGGCCCGTTATGACGGTGTGCGTTACGGTTACCGCGCCAAGGACGCCGCGGATATAGTAGATATGTTTATGCAAACCCGCAGCGAAGGATTCGGTCCCGAGGTGAAAAGAAGAATCATGCTGGGCACCTATGCCCTGTCCGCCGGTTACTACGATGCTTATTATAATAAGGCTTTAAAGGTACGCACTCTGATTAAAGCCGATTTTGACCGGGCTTTTGAACAATTTGACCTGCTTTTGGCTCCCACTGCCCCGGTCACTGCATTTAGGCGGGGTGAGAAGCTGGACGATCCGCTGCAAATGTACATGGTGGATATCTGCACCCTGGCGGTAAACCTGGCCGGTATTCCGGCCATATCCATTCCAGCCGGCATGGCACATAACCTGCCCGTGGGCTTGCAGTTAATGGGCCGCCCCTTTGGCGAAGGCGATATATTAAGGGCAGCCTATGCCTTTGAACAAAATACGGACCACCATCGCAAACTACCCCAGTAAATCCCGGGAGGTGTGCCAAATTTGGCCCAATATGAAGCTGTTATCGGCCTGGAAGTGCATATTGAATTAAAAACCGACACCAAGATATTCTGTCATTCCAGCACCGAGTTCGGTGCCGTTGCTAACCGTCACGTCTGCCCGGTGTGCCTGGGGTTACCCGGAGTGCTACCCGTGGTGAATAAAAAGGCGGTTGAGTATGCCATAAAAGCCGGGCTCGCCCTCAACTGCCGGATTGCATCGTTCTCTAAATTTGACCGTAAAAACTACTACTATCCCGATTTACCCAAAAACTATCAAATATCTCAATACGATTTACCTATTGCCGAGCATGGTCATTTAAAGATAAATATCAATGGCACAGATAAACGTATCGGTATCACCCGGGTGCACATGGAGGAAGATGCGGGTAAGCTGGTGCACCAGGGTACCCCTTCCACCACCCCGTACTCACTGGTGGACTACAACCGCACCGGAGTGCCGCTGATTGAAATTGTTTCCGAGCCTGATATGCGTAGCGCCGATGAGGCTGTGGCTTACCTGGAAAAGTTAAAGGCAATTATTCAATACACAGGTGTTAGTGATTGTAAAATGCAGGAAGGTTCACTGCGCTGTGATGCCAACATATCGGTAAGGCCGGTGGGTCAGGCCGAACTGGGCACCAGGGCCGAACTGAAAAATATGAATTCTTTCAAAGCTTTACATAAAGCAGTAACTTATGAAATCGAGCGCCAGATTAAATTAGTACAGAGCGGTGAAAGGGTAATACAGGAAACCAGAACATGGGATGATAGTAAAGGCGTTACCTTGTCCATGCGCAGTAAGGAAGAAGCTCACGATTACCGGTACTTTCCCGATCCGGATTTGGCACCTCTGGTTATCGACCAGAGGTGGGTTGATGAAATAAAGGCCGGTTTACCCGAACTGCCGGATGAACGCAGAGCACGTTTTGTCAGCGAATATAAACTGCCCGAATATGATGCCATGGTATTAACGGCTACCCGTGAACTGGCGGATTACTACGAACAATGTGTACAGTTGTTTAATAATCCCAAGCTGGTCAGTAACTGGGTGATGGGAGATTTGGCCAGAATGATGAACGCCAGTGGCCGGGAAATCGGTGATGTACTTATTAGCCCCGCTCAACTGGCCGAGATGTTGCAACTGATGGACAAGGGCACCATCAGTGGTAAAATTGCCAAAACTGTTTTTGAAGAAATGTTCAACACCGGAAAAGATCCCGGTAAAGTGGTGGAGGAAAAAGGTCTGGTGCAAATCAGCGACGCGGCATTGATTGATAAAGTAGTGGACGAAGTAATTGCCGCCAATCCCAAATCAGTGGAGGATTACCGGGCAGGTAAGGAAAAGGTCATTGGTTTTTTAGTAGGCCAGGTGATGAAAGCCACCACGGGTAAAGCTAACCCGGGTATGGTGAATAAGCTGTTAAAGGAGAAATTAAGTTAAATAGGTGCCTAGAGCAGGGAATATCCCTGCTCTAATACATTTTATGCATAATTTGCATTATGGACATACGGCTATGTATACAGCATTACGGCGTGTTAAATCTTTTCACTTTTACAGGAATATGATAAAATGATTATTGTATGTAAATGGGTTGCTTATATTTATGCTAAATATATTTTATAAAATAAACAACCTGGAAGGAAAGGAAGATAACTAAATGATTGAAAGACCAGATCTACCAGTTGAAAACATTAGAATTATCGACACCACCCTGCGGGATGGCGAACAAACCGCCGGTGTAGTATTTGCCAACCGGGAAAAGGTAAGAATTGCTAAATTTTTGGACGAGATGGGTGTGCACCAGATTGAAGCGGGTATTCCGGTAATGGGCGGCGACGAAAAGGAATCTATAAAGAAAATATGCCGTTCCGGGCTTAAAGCCAGTATTATGGGTTGGAACCGGCCGGTGATCAAGGATATCGAATCTTCGCTGGAATGCGGTGTGGATGCGGTGGCTATTTCCATATCCACATCCGACATTCACATTAAACACAAGCTTAGAACCAGCCGGGAATGGGTTTTGGAGCACATGGTTAAGGCGGTGGAATTCGCCAAGAAGGAAGGCATGTATGTTTCTGTAAATGCCGAGGACGCTTCCCGCAGTGACCTTGACTTTTTGGTTCAGTATGCCCGGGCCGCCAAGGAAGCAGGTGCCGACCGGTTGCGTTATTGCGACACCGTAGGTATTTTGGATCCCTTTACCACTTATAATAACATTAAGTACATTTTGGAAAATGTAGACATTGACGTGGAAATGCATACCCACAACGATTTTGGTATGGCCACCGCCAATGCCTTGGCCGGAGTAGCGGCTGGTGCCCGGTGGATTGGCGTTACCGTAATGGGTCTGGGCGAGCGGGCCGGTAACTCGGCGCTGGAAGAGGTGGTTATGGCTTTAAAGCATTTGTATAAAGTTGATTTAGGTTTTAAAACTGAAATGTTCCGGGAAGTGGCGGAATATGTGTCCCATGCTTCAGGCCGTGAATTACCGGCTTGGAAGGCCATTGTCGGCTCCAATATGTTTGCCCACGAGTCGGGTATTCATGCCGACGGGGCGCTTAAGAACCCCAAAACCTATGAGCCCTTCATGCCCGAAGAAGTGGGTTTGGAAAGGCAGATTGTGGTGGGTAAACACTCGGGTACCGCAGCCATAAAAGCGAAATATGCGGAATACGGTATTCGTTTGTCGGAACACCAGGCCGAGGAATTGCTCCCTAAAATCCGTTCTTATACGGTTTCCATGAAGCGCCCCTTGTTTGACAAAGAGTTGGTGTACATTTATGAGGATTATTACGGGGGTATTGTAAAGGATTAAATAAATAATTCCCAAAATGCAGTTTTAAATGTATCCCGGTTGATTTTTACCTTGTTAAATAGACAGCACAAGTAAAGCATGGCTTAATTAAAGCGTTCTGCAATATCCCGAACAATTCGGGCTGCTGAACGCTTTTTTTATTGACGCTAATTTGTTTGACAAGCAAGCTTTGGTGCCAGGTGTTAATTCTACGTGCATAAAAAAGGCTCCTTCGAAGGATAATATTTTTAAACAATGATATCTAATAAATGCAAAATGGAGGCGATTTATTATGGCTAATCCCACCAACTTCGGTTCGGGAGAATATAAACTGAAGGCTATGCACGACGCCCGCTATCCGGGAGGAGTGGTGGTTGACCCTACTCCCATTACCAGCGGTGAAGAAATAACGGTTTTGTATGACGGGCTACTGGCGGCCAGCGGTGCTGCACAAGTATATTTACATGTGGGATATGGCGATGCCCGCCAGTGGCGCAATGTCAGGGCTTACCGCATGTCTAAAACAGGCTGGGGATGGGTTAAAACTCTGGAAATGCCGGATGACAGCCGTTTTAATTTTTGTTTCCATGATGGTTGCGGTAACTGGGACAACAACAACGGTATTAACTGGAGTTTTGAAATTCATAACGGTAAAACGCACTAAATTAAATAATCTTTATCGTAACCTTTGGTACCGGGTGTTGAAAGGTTGAAAGTCTTTTGACCTTCAACCTTTCAACACCCGGCATCATCAAAACAGCTGTCCTTTAACGGGCAGTTTTTTTTTGCCAAAAAAGAATATGGCAAGCATTGCTACTTTTTTATAATAATTTAGCTGCCATTTACATATTATATAAATGTTGTCTCTAAAGTATCTCAAAAGGAGGATCATTAATGCGTGTGGCTATGTTTTCCTGGGAGTATCCCCCTAAAAGTGTGGGTGGATTGGCTCAGCATGTATATGATCTGACCAATGCCCTTGCCGGTATGGGGGTTGAAATACATTTATTCACGATGGGTGAACCGGGGTTGCCGGAGATGGAAAGGGTAAACGGTGTTCAGGTGTACCGGGTGATACCCTATAATGTTTCATCCCCCGATTTTACCACCTGGGTGGCCCAGTTAAACGTGGCCATGCTGGAAAAGGCGGTTCCGATATTAAGTGAAAACAATGGCTTTAATATAGTGCACGGCCATGACTGGCTGGTGGCCTATGCGGTAAGGGCCTTAAAGCATGCTTTTCGTATTCCGCTGGTGGCCACCATCCACGCCACGGAATATGGCAGAAACTACGGGCTGCATAATGATACCCAGCGGCACATCAGTGATGTGGAATGGTGGCTTTGTTACGAGGCCTGGCAGGTTATCTGTTGTAGCCATTATATGGAGGGTGAAATGAAATATGTGTTTCAAATCCCGGACGACAAGTTAAAGGTTGTACCCAATGGTGTGGATCCTGAAAACTTTGTGCAAAAAAATGAAAAGCTCTCTCGTAATAATTATGCCTCTGCCGATGAAAAAATTGTTTTTTATGTGGGCCGGCTGGTACGGGAGAAAGGCGTGCAGGTGCTGCTGGATGCTGTGCCCATGATATTGGCCCGGGTTCCCAACACTAAATTTGTCATTGCCGGAAAAGGTCCTTATATGCAAGAGCTGCAGGATCAGGCTGCCCGTATGGGCATAGCCCAGAGCATTTATTTTACCGGTTATATTGATGATTACACCCGCAATTCGCTATATAGCTGGTCGGATGTGGCAGTGTTTCCCAGCTTATATGAACCCTTCGGCATCGTGGCCCTGGAGGCAATGGCAGCCCGCACACCGGTGGTGGTTTCCGATACCGGTGGTTTAAGTGAGATAGTCAGACATAATGTGGACGGTTTAAAGGCCTACCCGGGTAACCCCCGCTCACTGGCGGATATGATCATAAATGTGCTGCTCAATCCCCAGCAAGCACAGCAACTGCGTGATAACGCTTACCGGAGGGTGCTACAAAAATTTAGCTGGCGGGATATAGCGGCAAAAACACTGCATATTTATAACAAGGTATGGGATGAGTACCGTGGTAGCAACTGGTATGTTCGTCAGGGGGGTCTTTTTAACCGCTTTTCCAAAGTATTGGGAAAAAACTAGCGACAGCCGGTTTTATTGGGAGTGGTAGCGGTTAAAAATCCGAGATTATTTTTTTGGAGGGATGCAGGTTGAAAGCCATTATAATGGCAGGTGGGGAAGGGTCGCGCTTGCGGCCGCTCACCTGTGGGATACCCAAACCAATGGTTCCGGTAATGAACCGGCCCATCATGACCAGTATTATTAATCTTTTACGCAAGCATAACTTCACCGATATCGGGGTGACCTTGCAATATATACCCGAGGCCATTAGTAATTATTTTGGCAATGGCAGCGATTATAATATTAACTTGCAGTATTTTATAGAGGAAACTCCTCTGGGCACGGCAGGCAGTGTTAAAAATGCCGAGCAGTTTTTGGATGAAACGTTTTTGGTGATCAGCGGCGATGCACTGACAGATTTTAATCTTTCCGATGCGATAAATTACCACAAAAGCAAAGGGGCCATGGCCACGCTGGTGTTGACCAAGGTGCCTTGTCCGCTGGAGTATGGGGTAGTTATTACCGGTGAGCATGGACATATAAAACAGTTTTTGGAAAAGCCCAGTTGGGGTGAAGTTTTCAGCGATACAGTAAATACCGGTATTTATATCTTGGAACCCGAGGTGCTCGATTATGTGCCGGCTGGTCAAAAGTTTGACTTCAGTAAGGATTTGTTTCCTTTGCTTTTGAAACAAGGCCGGCCATTGTTCGGGGTAGTGCTGGATGGATACTGGTGTGATATTGGTGATTTGAGGCAATATATACAGTCTCACTATGATTATCTGTCCGGTGCTGTCGGTCTTAAGCTGCCCGGTAAGGAGATCAGACCCGGGGTTTTTGCCGGCCGGGATGTACACATAGCCGATAGCGCTATAATTAATGGTCCGGTGCTGCTGGGGGATGGTGTTATCATAGGCAAAGGGGTTAAAATTGATCAATTTACCGTGATCGGCCCGGGATGCACGATACAGGACGGCGCTTCCATTAAAAGAAGTGTGCTCTGGAATAATGTGTTTGTTGCTCCCGGAGTTAACCTGCGCGGGGCGGTGCTGGCCAGCAGGGTGCAGGTGCAATCCGGAAGCAGTGTCTATGAAGGGGCCGTTATCGGCAATGACACCATAATTAAAGAAAGATGCGTGGTTAATCCCGATATTAAGCTATGGCCGCACAAAATGGTGGAGACCGGTTCGGTGGTGCGGGAAAGTATGGTTTGGGGCAGCCGCGCTCCCAGGCGCATTTTTGGATTAGAGGGAGTATCGGGTATTGCCAATGTGGAAATGACCCCGGAACTGGCGTCCCGGATAGCGGCGGCCTTTGCGGATGCTTTGGGTGCCAGGCCGCGTATTTGTTTAAGCAGTGATGTCTATACACCGTCCAGATTAATTAGGGATGCGTTAAACTGCGGTTTACGCTCGGCGGGGGCACAGGTATTTCAATTATCCGAAGGGGTTACCCCCATGCATCGTTTTGCCGTGCGCCGTTTGGAATGTGACGGTGGACTGCATGTAAGAATATCACCCAGGCAGCCCGGGGCAATTAATATTGTATTTACCAATAAAAACGGTGGTAATATTTCCAGAAGCGTAGAGCGCAAAGTGGAAAATTTGCTGGCCCGGGAAGACTTTAAACGGGCCGGCTTTGCCCAAATAACAGAGTCACGCCCGGTCCCTGAAATTATGGAGAATTACATGCAATTCCTATTGCATAATGTGGATAAAAACGCTATCCGCTCCATGGGACTAAGTATGGCGGCCATATATGACCCGGATTGCTCGGGTAAATATTTAAAGCCATTATGCCGGGAACTAGATATCAGCCTGGAGCGGGTAAATATAGACGGCCCGGTTAGATGGCCGTTGCCCTGGTCTGAATACAAGGAAATGACCGGGCGGGTGGCCGCAGCAGTGACGGAGCGCGGCCTTTCCATGGGTGTAATTATGGATTCCGGGGCCGACCACCTGGCATTGATTGATAACCGGGGGCGTACTGTGCAGGATAATTTACTGGTATCCCTTACCGCTTTGCTGGTATTACGTTCACAGGGGGAAACGGTGGTGGTGCCGGTAACGGCCCCCAGGGCTGTGGATTTGCTGGCTGAAAAGTTTGGTGCCCGGGTAATCCGTACAAAAACCGCGGTACAGGATTTTTATGAAAAACTGGTGTACCAGGACGGCCTGGCGGGTAACAGGCCGGCGTCGCAAATATCCCAGGCTTTATTGCACTTTGATGCGCTGGCTACGTTGATAAAAATAGCCGAGTATCTATCCGTTAAGAAAACTGACCTGGCCAGCCTGGTGGATGAGATTCCCGTATTTTTCATGGAAAATAAAAAAGCTGCGGTGCCCTGGGCAACCAAAGGTACAGTAATTCGTAGCTTGATCGAAGAGATGGGGTCCAGTGATAACATGGAATTGCTGGACGGGGTGAAAGTTTACCATCCCGAGGGCTGGGCACTGGTGTTGCCTGACCCGGAAGAACCCGTTTGCCGTGTTTTCAGCGAAGGGAGCACCATGGAAATTGCCGAATCACTGGCGGACTTTTATATAGACAAGATTAATGAAATTGTTGGCCCGGTGCATAAAACCGGCCAGGCATAAAAAGATGGAGGTGCAACCCTCCATCTTTTTATGCCACCGCATTTCCCACACGGCCAGGCCATTTTACAAAACAACCCAAATTATTTGCCCACGCTGACGCTTTGTTCTTTAACAATTGGCGTCCCCAGGGGTATTATAGTTCTACCAAAAGTTGTATTAAGAACTACGCCCCAGGCGGTGTATAAACCAAATACACCGGCAATGCCGAGGAAGTTACCGGATACGGCATGCCATTCATGACCGAGTATGTTCAAATCCATAAGGGCTACCACTGGTACTGCAATATCAAGGGCCAGCACCACAGCAAACAGGCTCAATGGCGCTTTCAAATAACCGGGGGTCCAGGTTAACAGCGCTATGGCCAGGGCCAGCCATGCCCAGCCGTCAATGCGGGCATCCACAGTCCAACCATATATACCAGCGAAATACTTAAATATTAGTTCCAGGCCGGTTACCAGCATGAAAAAGGCCGAGAAAAAGGTAAAGATATTGCCGCCCAGAATATTACCGTGGTTAAGTTCCATAACACCTACAATTACCTGCACCACAAAACCGCCAATGAGCCAAATTCCCAATAAGGCTATGCAAGAGCCTTCAACTTTACCGGTGTGTACCGCATAGAACGTAAAACAAGCCATGGCAAGGGCCACCAAGCCCGCGGGTCCCGGGTTGGCCGGTGCGTGTCCGTGAGACATTAAACAACCTCCTTATAATTTAAAATAAAAGCGGGTTTAGCCAAAAGGTTGGGGGGTATCACCTCCCGAGAGTTTATTTATTTTATTTCCCGGTAAATTGTTAATTACCATCTGCAAAAACTATGTCAGCCGGGATAATAATTTATAAATGGTTAAAATCCTCCTTGAAAAGCATTCCTGGACACCCAAATGGTTATATAAACATTATCCGTAAAGCTGTTTTTATAATTTTAATTATCATATAGTTTACACTTAAATAAATATTCAGTCAATTCAGTAAATGAAACCAGCATTAAAAACGGTAAAAAAACAACCCCTGTTCCAGGGGTTTATGCGCGCGTATATCTTCGTTTACACTGTATACATTTAGTGCATTATCAGCCGGTGGCGGAATACAATTGTCCGTGTGCTTTTTGATAATAGTTGATATTAATGTCCGGGAAAATGTTATTTTTATACTCCAAATCCCTTAACATGTCCTCGTTAATGTTATGCCCTTTGATTTGCTCATACAACTGTAAAAAGTTGTATACATGCTGTTTGGTGCGCCGTACGGCATATTCCACCATGGTTTTAGTGTACATGATAAAGGCCCAATCACTGCTTTGAGCCAGTAGCAGTTCCCTGGCCGCCTGTTTCAGGGCACGCTGCATTACGCCGCTGGGATAAGGATTGCTTTCCACCAACTCGGTCATTCTTTCGGCCATAATATGCAGGTGCCGGTAAATCCAGTCGTTTTCTCTGCTTAGCCATACTTCGTTATAGCCATTATTACCCCAGGTGGAGGGACAGGGGCGGGCCACCTGGTTGCAGGGATATTTTTTTAAATAATCCAGCGGGGTGGCCGTTTCAATGCCGGGAAAATCATAATGTATTTTGCGTAAAACGTTTTTTAGCCAATCCGGACCTTCAAACCACCAGTGGCCGAAAAGTTCCGCGTCGTAGGGGGCGATAATTATTGGTTCCCGGTCCATCAAAGAATTCAAATGCATAATCTGGTGTTTCCGGTTGAACAAAAAGTTGCCGGCATGTAATTCGGCTTTGCGCAATGCGTTAAACCGGCAATAAGGTTCCTTATGACCATCCTTTCCCGTTACACGGAAATATTTTATACCGGTGTTAACTCTAATGCCGTCCGGGTGAATATAGGGCTCTATATAATCGTAAGGTAAATCATGACCTATATCCCTGTAATATTCACGGTAATCGAAGTCACCCGGGTAACCTTCATTGGAACTCCAGACTTGCTTGGAAGACTCCACATCCCGGGCAAAAACAGCTACCCCGGTGGGGCAAAAAATAGGGGCAAATATCCCGTATCTCGGCCGGTGTGAGGCAAAAAGCACTCCGTGGGTGTCGGTGAAAAAGTATTTAATACCAAATTCTTTTAAAATTTCGTCTACACCGTAGGTATAGGCGCATTCAGGCAACCAAATGCCAGGTGGTTTATGGCCAAAGTGTTTGGCATAAAGGTCAACGGCTACACCTACCTGGGCACGTACTGCTTCGGGTTGGTTGATAAGCAGAGGTAAAAATCCGTGGGTTCCCGCGCAGGTGATAACCTCCAGACGCCCTTGTTCCTGCAGTTTCTTAAAGGCGTTAATAATATTGCGCTGGTATTTTTCGGCAAACAGGTATCTAATGCGGTAGAACCGGTCTCTATACATTAAAGCAGTGGGATGAAAAGCAGTGTCTCTGGTACGTACAGTTTCCTTTTCCGCAAGCTCGATTAACTTGTCCAAATGCCTTAAATATCTTTCCTGCAATAACCCGTCCGTTAACATGGTGATAAGTGGCGGGGACAGGGATATTGTTAATCGAAATGGTATGTTTTCTTGAACAAGCTCATTAAAGCTATCGATTAATGGCATATAAGTTTCAGTAATTGCTTCAAAAAACCATCTTTCCTCCAAAAAATGTTCGTGTTCCGGGTGCCTGACAAAGGGCAGGTGTGCGTGCAATACAAAACACAAGTATCCTTTACCCAAAATTATTTCTCCTTTATGTGACATTGATTATTGATTTTTTCTGTTTCCCAAACCCGGTGAACTAATTCCCAGGGGAAGAATGCCCATACCCCCGGCCAGTTCTTCCGACATCATGGGAGAACTGCCTAAACGCAAACTGGTGATGGTACGATAGATACCTTCTATCCACATCCATTCCTCGTCCAGCAGGTCGGAAACAGCCATGCTCGGTGTTTGCACAATATTGGAGCGCAGCAGCGTAATAAAGGTGCCATCGGGGAAAAGCCTGCCCAGATCCACGCAAAATGATGAATTGGGACGTGCCACATTGATATGCCAGCTGTCCACATAGTCATCAATGGATATGTCTGTAAAATCATTGGCATTGGTACCGTTGAAATTATCAACTCCCGTTATATCGTATACCCGCAAAACAGAACGGGAGTTGTTCCAGGCTTCCGCCCCGTACCGGTTGTTGAATTCTTGCTGTTTGGTGGCCGATATTTCCCAGTACGCAAAAATCCAGTTGGGATCGCGTACCATGAGCACCATGCGATCCTTACCATAATGCCAGGGTATTTCCGGCATGTCGGGCTTGGCTGCCGGTTGAGGTGGAAAGTTGACTGGTATAGCAATTTCACCGGCAAACTCTTCCCGGGCCATCATTGGCACATGCTGAGGTATTGGTTTTTTTTGTTTGTTACGGGCCGACCATAAAAAAACGGCCAGGAGCAGCAATACCAGCGCGGCTCCAAGGACCCAGGTGAAAGTAACGATCATGCAATGCCCTCCTTATTATTAAATTTAACTCAGCAAAGTAAAAACCGGCGGTTAGTTACCGGATAAAAATAACATTTCCGCGGTATAATCGTTTTATCCCCAAAGCTTTTTTTATTATTGCCATTGCGTCTTGCGATTATAATGCTTTTGCCCGCCGATTACGGTCGCGGGTGGTAAAAAATTTATTGTTCTAGCAGGTATATTTATCAAATAAGAGAAAAATAAAAGTATTTTAAAATATCGGGGGTCGATTATACTATTATGTACGCCTATCCTTCAGAACAACAAATATCAGATCAACAAATAAAGGATATATTACAACAAAACCATACTATAGCAGTGGTTGGCCTGTCGGACAAATCCCACCGGGACAGTTACCGGGTAGCTCAATATATGCAGAACAAGGGATACCGTATTATTCCCGTAAACCCACGTTTAAAAACAGTTTTAGGCGAAACTGCTTATCCGGACCTGTTAGCAATTCCCGACAAGGTGGATATTGTGAACATCTTCCGCCGTAGTGAGCAGGTGCTCCCAATTGTAGAAGAAGCGCTTAAAATTAGCCCTAACGCTGTATGGTTACAGTTGGGTATAGCCAGTGATGAGGCGGCGGAAAAATGTAAGGCCGCCGGAGTGGCTATAATCATGGACAAATGTATTAAAGTAGAGCATGCCAGATTACTAGCCGGGGAGGTTCAATGTGGATATTAAAAAAAAATTTTAAATATGCTGGCCGAGCATATTCCTCATGTTGAAACCACTTTACATTATCGCAACCCCTTTGAATTGCTGATAGCAGTTATTTTATCCGCCCAGTGCACTGACAAACAGGTAAATAAAACCACCGCCGGTTTATTTGCCAAATACAAAACACCATATGATTTTGCGGCGTTAAGCCATGAGAAATTAGCCAGTGAAATAAAAGGATGTGGCTTGTACCGCAATAAAAGCTTACATATCATAAAAACCTGTAGGATACTGGCGGAAAGGTACGGGGGGCGGGTACCGGGTAATTTTAACGATCTCCAGGCTTTACCCGGGGTAGGCCGAAAAACCGCCAATGTGGTGCTGAACATAGCCTTCGGCCAGCCTACTTTTCCCGTAGATACGCATATTTACCGGGTGGCCCGCAGGTTAGGCCTTTCCAACGGTAATACCCCCCGCAGAGTGGAAAAGGATTTAACCGACTTGATACCCGCAGCCGAACGCGGCCATTGGCACCACCGGCTGATTCATTTCGGACGCTCCTGTTGTACGGCGCGCAATCCACGCTGTGCCGAATGTGTCGTAGCACAGTATTGTCTGAAGAGAAAAAAACAACTTATGGACAAGGAGAATTAATCATTATGCATCTTGTGCTGGTGGAACCCGAAATACCGGCCAACACAGGAAATGTAGCCCGCACCTGTGCTGTTACCGGTGCCCAATTACACCTGGTGAAGCCACTGGGTTTTTCGGTTGATGATAAACACTTGAAAAGGGCCGGGCTTGATTACTGGCATTTATTAACGATACATTATCATGATAGTTTTGAAGATTTTCTAAAAGCTTACCCCGGTTGCCGGTTTCATTTGGCCACAACCCGGGCCGGGCAAGTTTATACCAATGTGCATTATGGTCCGGATGACTTTCTGGTATTCGGCAAAGAAACTAGCGGGCTGCCGGAGGACATTATACGCCGTTTCTGGGATAAATGCATTCGCATCCCCATGATAAGCCAGGCCCGGTCCTTAAACCTGTCGAACTCGGTGGCTATAGTTTTATTTGAAGCTCTGCGCCAAAACGGTTTTCCCGGGCTCAAACAGACCGCCAACGCTCCTGGCTATTAACTATATAAAGTCCATTAAATCTGTATACATGACCAAGATATTTATATAATAAAAATGGTAAAGGAACTGGAGGTTTAGTGTATGTCTATAACCATACCTGAATTACGCGCAGCTTTGGAACGTGAAGGTTATATATGTGAAGAAGAAATAGTGGTGACCATTTACCTGGCTCTAACCCTTAATAAACCCCTGCTGGTAGAGGGCGCTCCCGGCGTGGGCAAAACTGAAATTGCCAAGGTGCTGGCCGCCATATTTAATACGGATTTAATACGTTTGCAGTGCTATGAGGGACTTGATGAAAACAAAGCTTTGTATGAATGGAATTACCAGCGCCAGCTGATAAAAATTCAAATCTCCCGGGACGGTGCACCAGGGGAACAGTTGGAGCGTAATTTATTTAGTGAGGAATACCTGCTGGAACGCCCACTGCTGCGGGCTATCAGGGCCAGTGAAAAAAAAGTTTTACTAATTGATGAAGTGGATAAAGTGGAGGCTGAGTTTGAGGCCTTTTTGTTTGAAGTGTTATCCGATTTCCAGGTTTCCATACCCGAGTTGGGCACAGTTTATGCAAAACATATCCCTATTGTTGTGCTTACCAGTAACGGGGAAAGGGAACTGTCCGACGGTTTAAAAAGACGCTGTATCTACCTCTATATTGATTTTCCCTCCATAGAAAAGGAAACCCGCATATTGCAAGTTAAAGTGCCCGAGGCCGGTGTCAAGATAACCGGGCAAATAGCCAATGTTGCCAATTATATTAGAGCTAATATGAATTTACGCAAAAAACCCTCCATTGCGGAAACCATTGATTGGGCCAAAGCCTTATCCGCTCTGGATGTGCAGTCGTTGGACGGTAACAGTATAAATAAAACACTAAATGTATTCTTGAAAAATAAGGATGATCAGGACTTGTTGAAAAGCGAGACCGGCATTGAAAGTTTGGTGCAAATTGCTCAGACGGGAACGCCTGTGGGTTATTCGGGAAAATGCTCCTGTCATGAACACCATATTCACAAGAAATAAGACCCAAAACTTTCCCGAGAGTTTGTTTGATGAGTAGCCTTCGGTGCCGGGTGTTGGAAGGCTGAAAGATTAAAGTCTTTCAATTTTTTAACACCCGGCACTACGTGAGCAGCGCAAGAACCAGCTGACGTAGAGATTATGAACTGCTGTAGCATGGACTTTTCAAGCAACTTAATAATGTGGAATTTTTTTTTATTTAACAGAATAGGCAGGAATTTAACGCTCTTTGTTGAATATTTTAAATTGTCAATCTTTTGTGACAGGGGGTGATAGTGTGACTTTGCAAAACAGTTTTAATAAACATATAGCCGAGCAGGATGATAGTTATATCTTTGGTAGTATCGCCAACCCGGTAATAGCAGTGGACCATCGCGGGCGAATTACCATATTTAACCACGGTTGTGAAAAATTATTCGGGTTAACATATGACCAGGTATCAGGTAAATTGGTATCTGAAATTATTCCTTATACCGGGCTCATAAAGGTTTTAAAAACCGGTAAAGCACATATCGGGCGTAAATTTGTGCTGGGCAATGCTCTTTATGTTGCCAATCGTACTCCTATTATACGCAACGGTAGCATCGTGGGTGCTATTGGGGTTATTCAAGAAATTACCGAACTACACCATATGGCTGAAGAACTCAAACAAGTAACCCGGCAGAAAAAAGTTTTGGAATCAATTTTCAAGAATACCAATGAGGGCTATATATCAATTAATAGCGAAGGATATATTAATTTTGTCAATAACGCGATGGCGGAATTATTGTCCTTAAGTCCTATGGATATACTGGGCAAACACATTACTGAAATAGTACCCGAATCCAAAACTTACTTAATACAATTTAACGGTCGCTCGGAGCAAAACCAAATCACATATATTGGCGATAAGAAGGCTTTAGTTAGCCGTTACCCGGTGATAGAAAACGGTAAGGTGGAAGGGGCTGTTAGCAAGGTAGTTTATCAAGATCTGGATAAACTTGCTTCTATGCTAACCAAGAATAAGCAAGTGAAAACAAACACCAACATGCCGGGAGCTCATTATTCTCTAAGCCAGATCATCGGCAACGGTAAATCTATTACAAAGCTGAAGGATATTGTTCGCCGGGTGGCCAGGGGGCCTTCCACGGTGCTGATAACAGGGGAAAGTGGTACAGGTAAAGAGCTATTTGCCCATGCCGTGCACAGTCATTCACCCCGTAGTAATGGCCCGTTTATCAAGGTTAACTGTGCTGCAGTGCCGGAGAATTTATTGGAATCGGAGTTGTTCGGTTACCAGGATGGCGCATTCACGGGTGCTAAAAAGGGTGGTCAAATCGGTAAATTTGAGTTGGCCAACGGGGGAACGATTTTCCTGGATGAAATAGGGGATATGCCGTTGGCTATGCAGGCCAAGATACTCAGGGTGTTGCAGGAAAAGGAAATTGAGCGCCTTGGGGGACACAATACCAAAAAGGTGAATGTACGGATAATTGCGGCTACAAACCGGGATCTTACCGAGATGATTGACAGTGGTAAGTTCAGGCAGGACTTGTATTACCGCCTTAATGTGGTAAATCTGAATATACCTCCGCTGCGGGAAAGAAAAGAAGATATTGGTAATCTGGTGAAACATTTTATTGAAAAGTTTAATCAAGCTTTTAATATTCAAGTAACCGGTTGCAGTGAAGAAGTGCTGAATATTTTTATGGGTTATCACTGGCCTGGTAATGTACGGGAAATGGAGAATATAATTGAACGGGCTTTTAATTTGGTTGACGGGCAAGTTATCGAACCCGAGCATCTACCGCATTATTTGTTAAAACAAAAGGAAACTTTCCGTCAACCCCTGACGGAAAAAGCGCTGCCGGCTCTACTGGAGAATGTTGAGCGGGAGGCATTATTAGAGGCGCTGGAAAAAACAGGCGGAAACAAACTACAGGCCGCCAAGCTGTTAGGTATTTCCAGAGCCTGGTTGTACAAAAAAATTAAACAGTATCAAATCGACCACTAAGCGTTGTGCAACCGGTAATTTTGAGATAAAATTCCCCTTAAGAACAAGGGGTTTTTTTATTGCTGCGATACAATAACAAGGTGGTGGTTTAAATATTATCCTTTGAAACAAGGGAAATGACATTTGAACTGCCTGGCCGGCAGGTGAGTTTACTGGGGGTCAAAGATGTGGAAAGCCTGATTACCGACCCTACGGATGAAGATAAAGTACCCTGCTGGGCGGAGATCTGGCCGGCGGCCCGTGGACTTGCGCAATGGATATGGAAAAACGCAACCTTTGCCGGTGATCGGCTCTTGGAGTTGGGAACGGGATTGGGACTGCCGGGGATTATTTGTGGTATCAAAGGAGCACAGGTTACCTTTTCGGATTTCAACCCGTCCGCTTTGGAACTGGTACGACTGAATGCCACCCGTAACGGGTTGCTGGATTTTTGCACCCACCTGGGTGATTGGCGTGATTTTAAGTTACCGGGCAAGTTCCGCTGGGTTATGGGATCGGATATATTTTATGATCCAAAATTAAACGTGTATTTAAAAGAATTAATCCCACGGGTCACAGCTGACGGGGGAAACGTTTTAATAGCCCACCCGGGCAGGCCGGCCAGTTTCAGATTTGTGGAGGAACTGATGGAAGTTGCCGGATTTGATGAACAGCACCAGGTGGTACCGGTAACCATTGAGGATCCTTATTTCCCTTATTATGAGATTCATATACACCATATTAAATTAAACTCACAGGTTTAAAGTTGCCAGCTGGTTGTTTGTTTGTCCAACCACGAACTATTAACCAGGACGGGGGTTTGGAGCATTGTTTGTCCACCTGCATGTACACACCGAATATAGCCTGCTGGACGGGGCGGCTAGGATCAAGGATGCGGTGAATGCTGCCGTCCAAATGGATATGCCTGCACTGGCCATCACCGACCACGGAGTTATGTACGGTGTGGTAGATTTCTACAAGACCTGTAAAAAGAATAATATTAAACCTATCATTGGCTGCGAGGTATATGTGGCACCGCGAACCAGGCATGATCGTACACCCCGGGTGGATGATAACCTGCATCACTTGGTGTTACTGGCGGAAAATAACACTGGCCTGAGAAATCTGTTCCAGCTGGTTTCCCAGGCTTTTACCGAAGGTTTCTATTACAAACCCCGGGTGGACAAGGAACTACTGGCCGCCCACAGCCAGGGGCTAATTGCTTTGAGCGGCTGTATTGCCGGTGAAGTAACCTCCCATATTATCAAGGATAACCCTGACCGGGCCGCCCAAAGCGCGGCTGATTATGTGGATATATTCGGAAAGGAAAATTTCTACCTGGAACTGCAAGACCACGGTTTTGCCGAGCAAAGGACTGCCAATAGGGGTTTGCTGCAGTTGCACCAAAAATCAGGCATACCGCTGGTAGTTACCAACGACGTGCACTATGTACTGCGCAAGCACTCTGAGATGCAGGATGTGCTGTTATGTATTCAGACCGGCAAAACCGTTGATGATCCCGGGCGTATGAAATTCCAGTCCCAGGAGCTTTACTTGAAAAGTGAGCGGGAGATGGCCATGCTGTTCGGGGAAATGGCCGGGGCAATGAAGAATACGGTGCGCATTGCTGACCGTTGCCAGGTGGAATTGGAGTTCGGAAAGCTGCACCTGCCCGAGTACAAGGTGCCCGAAGGGCATACGCTGGACTCATATTTAAGGGAACTTTGCCTGGAAGGTATCAAGTGGCGTTATGGCGGTATAAATGATGAGGTGCTAAAAAGGCTGGATTATGAACTGGGCGTCATCAAACAAATGGGTTATTCGGCCTATTTTTTAATAGTTTGGGATTTTATTCATTATGCCAGGCAGCAAGGCATTCCGGTGGGTCCTGGGCGTGGTTCGGCAGCGGGCAGTCTAGTGGCCTATGTGCTGGGTATCACGGAGTTGGACCCGCTGAAGTACGATTTGCTGTTTGAGCGTTTTCTGAATCCCGAAAGGGTATCCATGCCCGATATAGATATAGACTTTTGCTTTGAAAGGCGCGGGGAAGTTATCGAGTATGTAACCAGAAAATACGGATCCGACCGGGTGGCCCAGATTGCCACCTTTGGTACCATGGCTGCCAAGGCCGCCATTCGTGATGTGGGCCGGGTGTTGGGAATGGCCTACAGCGATGTGGACCGCATTGCCAAGCTGGTGCCCAATGATTTGAAAATCACCATTGAAAAAGCCCTGCAGGATTCACCCGAGTTGAAACAGGTGTATCGCGAGGATGCCCAGGTGCAACGGCTACTGGACATGGCTGCCCTGCTGGAGGGTATGCCCAGGCATGCCTCTACCCACGCCGCCGGGGTGGTGATCACCCGGCAACCCCTGACCCATTACCTGCCCCTTTACAAGGCAGCGGATGGGCCCCTGACCACCCAGTTTGCCAAGGATCCGGTGGAGGAACTGGGTTTGTTGAAAATGGACTTTTTGGGGCTCCGCACCTTGACAGTGATCGCTGACGCGGTGCGCATGATTGCTGAGAATCATGGTGTGGAAATCAATATCAATGAAATACCCCTGGACGATGCGGCCACATTTGAACTGCTCAGCCGTGGTGACGGGGTAGGTGTATTCCAGCTGGAAAGCAGCGGCATGCGCGCCATCCTCAAAGACTTAAAGCCCGAGGTTTTTGAGGATATCATAGCCCTGGTGGCCCTGTACCGGCCAGGGCCGCTGGGCAGCGGTATGGTGGATGACTTTATTAAAAGCAAACACGGTGAAAAAAAGGTGGAATACCTGCACCCTTTGCTGGAGCCTATATTAAAGGACACTTATGGTGTAATTCTGTATCAAGAACAGGTTATGCGCATTGCCAGTGACATGGCGGGATTCTCCCTGGGCGAGGCCGATTTAATGCGCCGGGCCATGGGCAAGAAAAAGCCCGAAATACTGGCCGGACTAAGGGTCCAATTCATCGAGGGCGCAGAGAAGAATAATGTAGATGCCAATATTGCCGGGCAGGTATTTGATTTAATTGAATACTTTGCCGGATATGGATTTAATAAAAGTCACTCGGCGGCTTACGCGCTAGTCTCTTACCAGACCGCTTATCTAAAGGCCAATTACCCGGTGGAGTTTATGGCCGCACTTTTGACATCGGTCAGAGATAACACTGATAAGGTTTCTTTTTATATTGAGGAGTGCCGCCGTATGGGCATTGATGTGTTGCCGCCGGATGTAAACACAAGCGGTGTGGATTTTACAGTTTCCGGTGCTAGTATAAGGTTTGGTATGGCTGCCATTAAAAACGTGGGCTTAAATGCCGTCAAGTGTATTATTGATGTCAAAGAGCGCGGCGGCCCCTATGTGTCCTTTGCTGACTTTTGCCAGCGTGTGGATACCCGACTGATTAACCGCCGGGTGTTGGAAAATCTAATTAAGAGCGGTGCCCTGGATTCTCTGGGCCATCACCGCTCGCAAATGATGGCCGCTATAGATGCCGGGTTGGGCTTGGCTCAATTGGCGCAGCAGGATCGCCAAAACGGCCAGCGTTCGCTGCTGGACTTTTGGGGGGACGATGTAAAGAAAACCCTTTCCTTGGATATGCCCGGTATTGCGGAGTTCGAACCCGGTGACTTGCTGGTAATGGAAAAAGAGGCATTGGGCCTTTATGTTAGCGGGCACCCGCTGTCACAGTACCGTGAAACCATTTTAAGGCATACCACTCACCAAACAGTTATCCTGAGCGAATTGGAGGATCGCACCGAGGTAGTGGTGGGGGGCATACTGAGCACGGTGAAAAAGATAACCACCAAAAAAGGAGATAGCATGGCCTTTGCCAACCTGGAGGATTTATCCGGCACGGTGGAACTGGTAATCTTTCCCCGCTGCTACCAGCAGTATGCCTCCTTACTCAAGGTGGACAGCCCAGTGCTGGCCAAGGGCGTAACCAGTATTAATGGAGAAGAGGTCAAGGTTATTGTTGATACATTGGAAACCATGACTTTGCGAAAATATGGCGAGTTGTTTATCAAGTTGGAGGATGTAACCATGGAAACAATCGCCAGATTGCAAATGGTTTTATGCTCTCATCCCGGTGAGTGTCCGGTCTATCTTTATTTCCCCCGGGATAACAAACTGGCCCTGGCGGACAGCCGCTTTTGGGTTAACCTGGATTCCGATGTAGTACAGCAGTTGACAGGTTTTTTAGGCTCGGAACGGGTAAAAATAAAAGATGCTCATGATCATCGTGATGGAGCCGCTGCGGTCGAGCAAGTAAATTAACTTGTCAAAAGGATAGGGCTATGTTATGATGACTGCTATAATAAGGTAATTTTTTATGGGGTGAAAAAAATATGAACGATTTTAATGAATTGGCCGGAGAATATATTGTGATCAAGGCATTGGAAAACGGGGTGACCATCATTGGTCTTACCCGGGGGCGTGATACAAAGTTTCACCATAGCGAAAAACTGGATAAGGGTGAAGTAATGGTAGCCCAATTCACTCAACATACTTCGGCTATCAAGATACGCGGCCGGGCGGAGGTAATGACCAAACACGGCAACCTGAGAACCGACCAGGTATAATTCAATATGTTCATATTGGCACGGTGAATGGCAGGCAAAATATCCAGGGTAATGCTCTGGGTATTTTTTACTGCTCTTATGTTGAGCAATATTGGTGAAAACGCAGCTGCATATTTAAGTTGTGATAGTAAAAAGTAATATTGTTAATATAATAAATCAGCATCACCTGCAGTGTTTGAGGAAGTCATTTGAAGGAGGTTGCAGCTGTGCAGCGTATTGCCGTTTTAACCAGCGGGGGGGATTCCCCGGGCATGAACGCCGCCATCAGGGCCGTAGTTAGAAAGGCCATTTTCCACGGATTGGAGGTTATTGGTATTCAAAGGGGGTTCGGTGGATTTATCGAGGCTGACATGGGGCCGATGAATTTGAGCTCGGTGGCGGATATCATTCACCGGGGCGGTACCATATTGCGCACAGCCCGTTCAGAGGAGTTTAAAACTCCCGAGGGCAGGGCCAAAGCCTTTGCCAACGTACAGCGCTTTGGTATACAGGGGTTGGTGGTCATTGGTGGTGACGGTTCCTTCAGAGGGGCGGATATATTTAATAGCGAGTACAATTTACCCGTAGTGGGTGTGCCCGGCACCATAGACAATGACATCACGGGTACTGAATACTCCATTGGTTTTGATACCGCCATTAATACGGTGGTGGAGGCCATCAATAAAATTCGTGATACCGCCACTTCTCATGAAAGAACCTTCATCCTCGAAGTTATGGGACGGGAAAGTGGGTATATAGCTTTAATGGCCGGGCTGGCTGGCGGGGCGGAATCAATACTGATACCGGAACTGCGGCACAGTATGGATGAAGTCTGTGAAAAACTGGTTCGAGGATACAAACGGGGTAAGCTGCACAGTATCATTATTGTAGCGGAAGGTGCCGCCAGCGGTCTTGAAGTGGGCAGGCAAATCCGGGAAAAAACCGGGCTGGAAACCAAGGTTACCATTTTGGGTCACCTGCAGCGGGGCGGTACTCCTACGGCATTTGACCGCATTCTGGCCAGCCGGATGGGCGCTAAAGCGGTGGAAATACTTATGGATGGTTGCCGTAAACAAATGGTGGGTATGGTGGGAGGTAATATTGTGGCCGGGCCGTTGGATAACGCCTTTAAGGGCAAAAGGCCCATAGAAATGGATATATTTAACCTGGCAAATATACTATCCATATAGGAATGGGGAGGGGGATTATCATGCGGCGTACCAAGATAGTGTGCACCATTGGGCCAGCCAGTGAAAGCGTAACGGTGTTGGAGAAAATGATGCTGGCCGGAATGAATGTGGCCAGGATGAATTTTTCCCACGGCACACACGATGATCACTTGCGCCGGTTGGAAGCCGTCCGTAAAGCCGCCGGTAACGTGGGCAAAAATATAGCTGTTTTGCTAGATACCAAGGGACCAGAAATTCGGCTGGGCTATTTGGAAAAGGACTTCGTGCGCCTTACTACCGGCAGTTCTGTTACCCTTACCACCGAGGACATCAGGGGAAATGAAAAAATACTGCCCGTTAACTACCAGGGATTGCCCGGGGATGTAAAACCAAATGACCTTATATTAATATCCGATGGTTTGATAGCCCTGCGGGTAAAAAACGTGTCCGGGACAAAAATAGACTGCACCGTGGAAAATGGCGGTGAAATAACCAGTCAAAAGGGTGTCAATGTACCCGGGGTTTACGTGAAGATGCCCGCTATTACGGAACAGGATAAACAGGATATTATCTTTGGCATAGAAAACAGTTTTGACTTTGTGGCCGCCTCCTTTGTGCGCCGGGCCAATGATATACTTACCATTCGCAAAATCATCGAAGACAATGGCGGTCATATGGATATAATTTCCAAGATTGAGAACCGGGAGGCCGTCAACAACCTCGATGAAATTATTGCAGTTTCCGATGGTATAATGGTGGCCCGGGGTGACCTGGGTGTGGAAATTCCTCCGGAAGAGGTGCCGTTAATTCAAAAAACCATTATCGATAAATGTAAGCAGGCTGGTAAGCCGGTAATTACAGCTACGCAAATGTTGGAATCAATGATACAAAACCCGAGACCCACCAGGGCCGAGGCCAGTGATGTGGCCAACGCCATATTGGATGGTACCGATGCGGTAATGTTGTCAGGTGAAACCGCCGCGGGTAAATATCCGGTGGAGGCGGTGGAAACAATGGCCCGCATTGCCGCCCGGGCCGAGTCGGCCATCAAATTTGATGTATTACTGAAAAACAGGCGCCGGGCGCTGTCCAAAACTGTTACCGACGCCATCAGCCATGCCACCGTTTCCACGGCTCTGGATCTGGGAGCCGCAGCCATTATCACCTCCACGGAATCGGGCTATACCGCCCAAATGGTTAGTAAGTACAGACCCCAGGCACCCATTATTGCCGTTACCCCAAAAAGAACGGTGCTGCGCAAAATGGCTCTGGTATGGGGGGTGCAGCCGCTTTTGGTGGGGCGTACGGAGGATACGGACAGTATGATATCAGCGGCTGTGGAAGTTTCGCTGGCTGCCGGGCTGATCAAAGCGGGTGATTTAATTGTAATCACCGCCGGTGTGCCCGTGGGAGTACACGGTACCACAAACCTCATTAAAGTACATACCGTGGGTGAAATTATTGCCAAAGGTACGGGAATCATTAAGCGGTCGGTCACAGGTAAGGCCTGTGTGTCTGTAACCGCTCGCGAAGCTGTGGAAAGAATGGAGGATGGCGGCGTGCTGGTGACCCATGACACCGATCGCGATTTTATTCCGGCCATTGAGAAGGCTGCAGCCTTGATCACTGAAACGGGCGGGTTAACTTCCCATGCCGCCATCGTTGGCCTTGAGTTCGGAATCCCGGTGATTGTGGGAGTGGAGCACGCCACCAGAATAATTCCCGACGGGGAAGTGGTAACCGTGGATGGCCAACGGGGTCTGGTTTATAAAGGTACAGCCAAAGTCTTATAGAAGCTGTTCAATAATTACGCTGAGATCCACATATAATCTCTACTTTGGCTGGTTTTTTGCGGCGAGGCCTATTTTTCAAGCCAACTCCAATGGATTAAATATTATTTGTAGTGAAAAATCCGCCTTTTCGCAGGTTATGCTATAAATGCGGGGAGGCGATTTTTACGTGCAGGATTATATGACAAATTATATTGATACACTGGGCCTGGGCGGACTGCTGGGCGGTATTATTATTGAAGCGTTGGGTTTGCCCTTTCCCGGTGGGATGATGATTATGTTTTCCGGTTTTTTGGTTAATCAAAACCGGCTAGATTTTTACAGTGTGTTTTTAGTGGCGGTACTGGCCTTTAATATTGGTGCCACGGCGGCATATTGTATTGGTCGCTATATGGGAGAGCCTGTACTGAACCGCTACGGTAAATATCTACGCATTAATTCCCGCAGGGTGGAAAAAGCCCGCCGCTGGATGGAACAGTCGGCGGCGGTATTCATTATTGTGGGCAGGTTTGTGCCCATGATCAGCAACCTTACTCCGTATATGGCCGGCGCCAGTGGTCTCAGGTTGACCAGGTTTTTATTATATAACCTGATTTTTTCGGTAATCTGGGTTTCCTTCAATTTATCCGTGGGTATGTTATTTGGTTATAAGTGGCCCACCATAGCGGGCTATTTTAAGAACCAGGTACCCTTGGCAGCACTGGTTTTGTTGCTGGCCTACGTGGCGGGCAAATTACTTATTAATCACATCCATGTTATGCGAGGTGAAAAAGTGTGAATGCAACAATTATCTGTCTGGGTGATAGCATTACCTTCGGCTATCCATGGGGTCCCGAATCTTCCTGGGTAAGTCACCTGCAGCGGCGTACAGGGTTAAACCTGATCAATGACGGTATTAATGGGGATACCACCTTTGATATGCTACGGCGATTTGAGCGAAATATTTTGCATTTAAAGGCAACGCATTTGCACATACTGGGCGGTGCCAATGACGCCTGGCAGGGGTTGGATATTGCCGCAGCTCAGCATAATATCCAAAGGATTGTGGAGCTAGCCAGGCAAAAGGGTATTGTACCTGTGTTGGGTCTAGCTACACCCCTTTGTAAAAACCCGTCGCAAGGGGGTACATTTATTCCCTTTGGTATGGAAGCTATGGAAAGCTGGTTGGCTTGCTATAGAGAATGGATGCGGGATTACGCTGGCGGGGCCGGCATTGTGCTGATTGATTATTATGCTCCCCTTTGTGTACCCGGGACGGGCCGGGGCGATGGTCATTTTTTTTATGATGAATGTCATCTTAATCAAACTGGTTATATGCTCATGGCCGAGGTGGCGGAAAAGGCGCTAGATAAGTGGCTGTAGATTTTCATTAATGTGTCGCTAAACAACCGGTTAAGTACCAAAACTAATTTCGCGGGTTGCCTGCCTGGTTGGCTGATTAGTGCTGCCGGTGTTTACACTATTGTCAACACCAGTGTACATTATTGCTGACCAGGTATTAATATTTCTTAAGTGTTATTTTATGTTTGAAGTAAAACGGGTATTTATATGCTCAATATTATGATAAAACAAACAATTATGTATATTAGGAATAGTGGCACAATTTTTGCAATTATTTTAAAGTTACTAAATATCTGTATTTTATAAATATGCGGTTATTAAAAAATAAGGAGGACATATTCATGAGAGGAACCAATTATGAACCCCTATCACCGTTGAGCTTTCTGGAAAGGAGTGCCTTCGTATTTCCGGATAAAAAAGCGGTTATTTATAATGACCAGTCGTTCACATATGCTGAGTTTAAAAACAGGGTAGACAGGTTTGCCACTGCTTTAAAACAACAGGGCATTGAAAAAGGTGACAAGGTGGCTTTTCTTTGTCCTAATCTGCCGCCACTTTTGGAAGCCCACTATGCGGTTCCCCTGGTGGGCGGGGTGCTGGTGAGCATAAACATCAGGCTGGCTTCCCAGGAGGTGGCCTATATTCTACAGCACTCGGAGAGTAAAATGCTCTTTGTTGATACCGAATTTGCCGGTATTATCAAGCCGATACTGGGTGAAATAGGAGATATTAAAATCATTAACATTTGTGACGTAGAGCCTAAAGCATTTGACGGGCCGGATTACGAGGAATTCATCGCTGTGGAACCCGAAGAGTTTTATTATGGGGTTGATGATGAACAGCAGCCGATAACTTTGAATTATACCAGCGGCACCACCGGCAAACCCAAGGGGGTTCTGTATACCCACCGGGGTACTTACTTAAACGCACTGGGCGAACTGTTGGAGTTCCAGTGCAATTCATCCACCACTTATTTATGGACACTGCCTATGTTCCACTGTAACGGCTGGTGCTTCACCTGGGCTATCACCGCCATCGGTGGCACCCATGTGTGTCTTAGAAAAGCGGTGCCAGAAGATATTTATAGAAATATTCAAGAACACGGCGTATCCCATTTATGCGCCGCCCCGGCCGTGCTTATTCCCATGTCCAATTACAAAGGAATTGGGGACGTGCAGATGAAAAGGCACCTTAATATTATGACCGCCGGTGCGCCGCCCTCTCCTACGGTGATTAAAAATATGGAATCCGTTGGCTGCACTGTAATGCAAACCTATGGCCTTACTGAGGTTTACGGGCCGCACAGTGTTTGCGAATGGCAGCCTCAATGGAACGATCTGGATATCGATGAGCAAGCAAAAATCAAAGCCAGGCAGGGGGTTCCCTATATAACCGCTGTTTATATGGATGTTGTTAATCCATCCACTATGGAGCCGGTACCCCATGACGGTGAAACAATCGGCGAAATTGTCATGCGGGGTAATAATGTTATGGCCGGTTATTATAAGCAACCCGAGGATACAAAACAGGCCTTCCGGGGCGGTTGGTTCCACAGCGGTGATTTGGCGGTTACACATCCTAATGGTTATGTAGAGATTAAAGACCGCATGAAAGATATTATCATCAGCGGCGGCGAAAATATTTCCACTGTGGAGGTGGAAAATGTTATTTACCAGCACCCCGGTGTGCTGGAAGTAGCTGTGGTGGCCGTGCCCGATGAAAAATGGGGTGAAGTACCCAAGGCATTTGTCACCTTGAAAGAGGGGGTTAGTTTAACAGCAGAGGATATAATTCAATTTTGCCGGGAAAGGATAGCCAAGTTCAAGGCGCCCAAGGCGGTGGAATTTGGTGAACTACCCAAGACTTCCACCGGTAAAATCATGAAATACAAACTTCGGGCCAAAGAATGGGCAGGCCGTGATAAAAAAGTCAACTAAGGAGAACAACGCCCGGGATACCACAGGGATGGTTTCCGGGCGTTATTATTTAGTTTACTGTTGGGAAATCTTATTTAAATCTTGTTGTACATCCCGAAAGCCTGCCTGCGTAGAGACTACAAGCGGGTAACGCACGGGTTTTTCCAGTAGACTTTTACTTATTGCTTGTAGCTCGGAAATTTAATGCAGCTATTGAAGCAAGTTCTTAATTCAGATGAAGATTCTTTTACTCCATCTGAATTTTAGAACTGCAAATGCATGACTTAGTTGGCGTTTGACTCCCGCCTATAAAGGCGGGAGTCAATGCCAGTATTTCTAACATTACGTCTTTTGTAATGTTAGAAATACCAGTCCTTTAGGGCGCCAAGTTAGTCAGGTTAAACTGGCGCCAATTTAACTGCACCGGCGGCAGCCAGTTTGTCGTTTTTTATGGCCAGTGCTCCGGTGACCGAATTTATGCCCATGGCGAACTCCACCGCCGCCTGCAGGTCATTTTCATCTTGCACCAGGTTACCCGCAGCTGTGGCCACGGCATCGGCCAGTGCCGCCGACGGTGACAGTATCACCACAGCGTCGGCTTTACCCAGGCTGAGGGAATGGCCCACGGTACCTGAGGAAGTGCAAATGCCAATGGGGGTGCGATGAGGCTCAATTTCCAGGGCCAGCCGGTTGGTAAAGGGAGATGGGCCGGCAAAAACGCCAATTTTACGCGTTTGGCCGGAGCGGATATAAATATCACCACCGTTTTCCACGATCACTTCCCGGCACCGTTTGGCCAGGTAAACACCCACATGCTGCGCAATAGCCCCGGCCACCGCGGACATGGGACCGGTACCTGCGGTGGAGGCGGATCGGGCCATGACCCGGGCGATTTCAGGTGCGCCCGGGCCGGGTAGATACGGTTTCAGTGTCCGTAGAAAAGTCTGGTCCTTGGCAATATATTGTTCCAGCTGTGAGCGTATATGAATTACTTCTTGTTTTACACCTTCCACCAGACCGGCAGTCAGCTTATCACGAGGTATGCCTATATCAAGGTCGGTTTCCTTGACGGCGATTTGAAAAAATACCAGGTCATGCTGCCGGTGCAGCAGCCTGTATGAACGTTCCACGTATTCCTTCAAAAACGAACCTCCATTGCCTTCATGGGACATGCCTTTACACACAAGTGACAGACTACACAACGGTCACTGTTGAACCGCACCAACATATCGGGCCTATCCATGTACAAGGCCCCCGATGGGCAGATATCGGTGCAGGCACCGCAGCTTACACATTTTTCTCCGTTTTGGATAATTTCTTCCGTCAGAGATTGTACCCGTACCCCCAATTGGCGCAAGTATTCAATACCCTGCTCGATGTTTTTGCCCGAGATATCCATGACCAAAGTGCCTTCCTTTTGCGGGTTGACATTTGCCTTAAGTATATTTATTACCAGATCATAATCTTTTACCAGCTTATATATAATCGGCTGATCCGCTAAATCGGCGCCGAAACGCAGTACTACTTTTTTTGAGGACATTTTAACACGCTCCTTTGGTTAAAATTAACCCTTCAAGGTATTGGCCTTGATTCCTGCGTCCGCATTGGGTAAGAGTTGCACCGGTTCACCCAGCAAAAAGTCGCCCTTTTGTATCCACTGCTTTAAAGTGCCGGCTATTTCCCGAGCCCTTGGATAGCTGGATACCGGTGCCGTGGGTACTTCTTTGCCGTTGACAGTTATTTTACCGCTTTTCAACTCTGCATAGCTAACATAACCCAGGTTAGCCGGTATCAGGTTGGGGAATGCGTCGCTGTAATCTATAATAGGAGCGTATAACTCATCGTCCCCGGCCGCGGCATAGCGGCAGATTTCTTCATTAAGCAGGGGTATGGGTATACCAATTCCCACCGTTAGTGTGGCACCATAACCCAGCATACTGGTACCCACCAGCCAGCGCGGGCTCATTTGTTTTAAGTCGCCCAGTACAGAAAGAGTGCCACCGGAATGTCCAAAGTTTTGGCCTTGATTGTCCTGGCTAACTCCCGGGAAGTGCTGGGTGCCGTTCCACACCACGTAACCAATGCCGCCGCCCAGGAAAATGCGCGTGCCTACCCCAATGGTTTTAAACATGGGATCCTTCAACAGGGGGCTAAGCTGCCCCGAGGTGGAGTAATGGGCGTTACCCAGGTTGGCCTTGAGCATGCCCAGGTAAGTATAGATGGTACGGGAACTCAGGTTGACTGCGCAATTATAATTTTGATAAGCATTACGCGGGTTAAAAAGTATAGCTTCATTAATATCATCAATGGTGATTTCAGTTTCAATCTCTCTGCGGGGGTAGCAATCTGTACCGTAGCCGGTGGCTTTAAGCCGTATCTTTTTGCGGGCCACCAGGTCCTGAATCACATGACCGCCACCGTACCGGAACTCACCCGGGTGAACAGTGTTTAAAGGATCGTCCTCGGGCACCTCGGTGGCACCGATAAAGGCATCAACGGCAGCGATGCCTGTATAAGCAGCTACATCGTTCAGCCAAACTTTATGCATTTTAATACGCGGCTTGGAGTGACCAAAGTTCAGAAACGCGCCGGAAGAGCACATGGGGCCGAATGTTCCCGTCGTTACCACGTCCACTTCTGATGTGACACGGGTTACTCCCTTTTCCTTAACCATAGTGATTAACTCCTCAGCGGTTACCACTACGGCCTGGCCTTTTTTAATTCGTTCGTTAATTTCTTGGTAAGTTTTCTCCACTGCCATTTAATTAACCCACCTCCAATTTTTGTGCTCTGCTCCGACAAAATGTAAACCTCTTCCAGACACAGAAGAGGTTTGCATAATATCTCACCTCTTATCTGTCAGAAGATAACTTCTGCAGGAATTAGCACCATACTTTCGGTAAATGCAAAAGCTGGTTGCCGGGCTTCACAGGGCCAGTCCCTCCACCACTCCGGATAAGAGCACTATTTATTAAATTTGTTATGCTTCATTAGTTTATCAATTAAGGTGATTGGTTGTCAATAACCCCAATAAATTATTTGACCACGGTCCTGAATTATATTTATATTAATAGGTGAAGTGCTATGCCAGAGCAAATCTGACCGGTTTAATCCTTCACGAATATTGAAGCAAATTCTTTATTCAGATGGAGATTCTTCTACTCCATCTGAATTTTAGAACTGCAAATGCATGACTTAATTGGCGTTTGATTACCGCCTATAGAGGCGGGAGACTTACGCCAGTATTTCTTACATTACGTCTTTTGTAATGTTAGAAATACCAGTCCTCTAGGGCGCCAAGTTAGTCAGGTTAAAACTTTTACTAAGTATTATTACGGGGTGTTAAAATTGGATTTGTTCAAGGAAAGTTTAAACAGGTACCGGCTCAGACGCACCGGCGAAATGCAGGTAGACGGGTTGGTTTTTATAAATGAACATCTTTTGCCCCTGGTGAAAAGGGATAAATCCCTGGAGCAGCTTTGTGCTGCCGCCAGCCTGCCGGGGGTGGTAGGGCATGTGTGTGGTATGCCTGACATTCACGAAGGATTTGGACTGCCCATCGGCGGGGTAATGGCCACTGCGGAGGGCGGAGTAATTTCCGCCGGGGCCGTAGGCATGGACATTAACTGCGGGGTAAGGCTTTTAAACACAAATATTCAAGCAAAAGAAGTTCCGATACCTGTGCTACGCAAATTGCTTCAAAAAATAGAAGAATATGTGCCCACAGGGATAGGTAAAAAAAGTAAACACCGTGATATGGATGGAAAAATTTTTGAATCCGTTATCTATCAAGGTGCCGGTTCTCTTATTGAAAGAGGTTGCGGCTGGAGTGACGACCTTAAGAATACCGAGGAAAAGGGATTCCTTTCCGGGGCCAGTCTCGAGGCAGTGAGCCGTAAGGCTTGTGAACGGGGCAAGGAACAGTTGGGCACCTTGGGTGGGGGCAATCATTTTATTGAAGTACAGATAGTTGAGGAGGTTTATTCCCGTGTGGAGGGTGATCTCTTCGGATTATTACCGGGCATGCTGGCGGTAATGATTCATACTGGAAGCCGGGGCTTCGGTCACCAGATCTGCACTGATTACAGTAGAAGCCTGTTAGGGGCCGCCAAAAGGCATGGCATTGACTTGCCCAACCGGGGCTTGGCCTGTGCGCCGGTCGATTCCAAAGAAGGAAGGGATTACTATGCCGCAATGGCTTGCGCAGTTAATTATGCCTTTGCCAACCGGCAGATGATAACCCATGATGTTCGCAGGGCTTTTGGAGATGTTTTTGGCTGTCCGCCGGAAACTCTTGGGCTAAAACTTGTTTATGATGTGGCCCATAATATTGCCAAATGGGAAAAACACAATGGCAAAAAAATTCTGGTGCACCGTAAAGGAGCCACCAGGGCACTTCCCCCGGGACACCCGCAGAACCCCCCTTCATACATAGAAACGGGGCATCCGGTGCTGGTACCCGGCAGCATGGGCACTGCCTCCTATGTGTTGACGGGCACCGAAAAAGCTACCGAATCTTTTTACTCCGCCAATCACGGCGCCGGCAGGAAGATGTCAAGAAAATCTGCCATAAAGGAAATATCCAGGGATCAATTTGAGTCCAGTATGATGGGTGTACTGTATAACAGCAGAAATTACAAAGAACTGCTTGATGAGGCACCCGTGGCCTACAAAGATATTGACCAGGTGGTGGAAACCCTGGTCGCCATCGGAATGGTCCGTAAAATAGCAAGACTTCGACCACTGGGGGTAATTAAGGGCAAGGATTGAACATATCACGGAAGGTGTAAATTTCATTTGAAACAACAAACATACATTAATTATTAATTATGACTAAATTCTCCTGTTGCAGTGTTTTATTTAAAATGATAACATAACAAATGTCGCCGCTACGGTGGCAGCGTAAAAAACCAAGTCAGGGCAATGGTGGAAATGACATTGTTTAAACCGAACCAATAAACCAACCACAAATTGCCATTGACACGAACGGACAAAAACCCGAGAAAGCCGGTCCCAGTTCGGATTGCAGGCTGCAACTCGCCTGCATGAAGTCGGAATCGCTAGTAATCGCAGGTCAGCATACTGCGGTGAATACGTTCCCGGGCCTTGTACACACCGCCCGTCACACCACGAAAGCCCGCAACACCCGAAGCCGGTGAGCCAACCCTTAATGGGAGGCAGCCGTCGAAGGTGGGGTCGGTAATTGGGGTGAAGTCGTAACAAGGTAGCCGTATCGGAAGGTGCGGCTGGACGGCAGGTGAAGCTTTACTTGATAAACCCTTGCTAAGCTGTGCATTTTTGAGGGAACAATAAGTTAACAAGAAGGTGCCTGGCACCTGAAAAATTAACTTATACTCCTTAAAAGTTTATAAAGTTTTCCGGTGACCATACTGGAGAGGATACACCCGTTCCCATCCTACCCCTCCGGGGCATACCCCTACGGGGCACAGGCATGCGAACACGGAAAGTTAAGCTCTCTAAGGCCGATGGTACTTGGGCTTATGCCCTGCTGTGTGCCCCGCCGTGTGCCCCGTAGGGGTAGAGGGGTAGGAGAGTAGGTAGTTGCCGGAATTTATTTTAGTAAGCCTCCTGGTTTTAGACCAGGGGGCTTATATATTATCCAGCACTTAAGTGTTTGACACATTAACTTTTGTATAAACGTTAATTTGTTGAAGTAAACATATAATTCCTCCGCTTAAATGTGAAAATATAGTAATCGAATCTACAAACATTATTTTTTAATCTGCGACGATAATTGTTATTTCCTGCAATTTATATTATTTTTAAATGCGGCCACCTGTTCAACCAGTTTTTTTCGTTTAGCCAACAGCTGCAATATAGCAGTGTCCACCGAATCAATTTCTGCACGCAGGCCAGGTAAACCAGTCAACCGCGCTTTTCCCCCGGACCTGTGCCGTATCCCTCCGGTAACGTCAGGGTAACAACCCAGCAGTTTTAGCCATAAAGTATTTTTTTGCAACTCCTTAATGGCATAACGTACTTTCGGGCAATCGGTACGCCCAATAAAATCGATAAAAAATATATAATCACCCAGTTTACCACCTGATGGTCTTGATTCTATACGCGTCAGGTTTATATCCAATTGCGCCAGCGGCCTTAAAATACGGTACAGTGCACCGGGACAATCCCGCAGAGCCAGTATCAGAGATGTTTTAGCCGGTCCGGTGAATATTGGTTCCTCTCTCCCCAGTACGAAAAACCTGGTTGCGTTATCTGCTTTATCCTGTATATCAGCATGCAATATTTGCAGGCCGTAGGTGAAGGCTGCGCTGCTAGAGCCCACCGCTGCCAGCGCCACATCATTAGCTTCGGTAACCTTTAGAGCTGCTGCTGCAGTGCTGGTTGCTTCCACTACGGGCCTTCCGGGCAGTCGTTGTTCCAGAAAACTGCGACACTGGGCCAGGGCCTGGGGATGCGAATATACTTTTTCTATATCCGCCAAGGCTACCCCTGGACGGGCCAGCAAGTGTTGCTTTACCGGCAGTTTTAATTCAGCGGTTACGTATATTCCCTCGGCAACGGTTAACAGATCCAGTGTTTCTCCCACCGAACCGCCCAGGGAATTTTCCACCGGCACAATTCCGCAGGCCAAAGCCCCCGATGCGACCTTTTGAACAATCGACCTCAGGTTTACGCAACATACGGGGGTATAACCGTGTATATCGGAGTAGTTTAATGCAGCTGTATGTGAAAAGGTGCCCGGCGGTCCCAAATAACCCAAAGTTCGCATGATAATTCCTCCTGTGGTTTTTTCCCTATTGCAGCGGGTTAACCCTGAAAAGTATAAAATATAAAAAGCCCGTCGCACATCCCTGCAGGGACGAAAGCGACGGGCTGCTTCCGCGGTACCACCCTGGTTGACCCACCAACAGCAGGCCCCCTTATCAAGGGTACGGGAATTTATACTGTCACGGTATTTACAAGAAAAGTGCGCACATTCGGTTTCCCCTGCGCGCTTTTCAGTACTTTAGTCCTTAGCGTTTGCCATAAATATGGCAAGCATAATTTGCTAAAGTATCAAAAATGCCTCTCATCCCAAGGGACGAGAGGCATTACCACCGCGTTACCACCCTAGTTGATCTGAAACTAAAAAATAGATCCACTTGGCCAGGTACAGGAATAAAATCCGATACCCCCTGCCCTGTAACGTGGGAGGAATACGTCCTGGCCTACTTACCTAATTGGTTTCAGCTGGCTTCTCCGGAGAGAACTTCAGTTGGTCATAACCCGGGAACGCTTCCAGTCGATGACGTTCCCTCCCTGGGGGCCTGTTTCCAGCCTACTTTTCTCCCTCATAGAATTTATACAATCTTGATGTTGTATAATAATATATCACCGCAGTGCAATTTTAGCAAGGCTTAAAAAGGACCATAATCGCATTGATGAACCCTGGTGCGTATTAAGATAAGGGACATTAGGATAAACAACCATAGGTACTTCGACATGGTTACTGATCGTCTGGCTACTGCACCACCGTTCTTTCTGTTTCCCGAAGGAAAATCAGTATTGCCACAGCTAGCAGGGGATATCAAGACTTGATAAAGTCATCGCGTTGCGTCAAATACAATTTTGCACAATGAAATATTAAAAAAGATGGTAAAATGATAGCTAAATATTTTCTCCATGGGTAAAAGGTGCTAAGCTATTGGAAGAGTGGATGGAAGAATGACATAGAAAATCACATCACCACGCAAAATACCACCTCATGGTAAATCATGTTAACATAGTGATAGGGGGTAGGTTTTCATGAAAAGAAAGCAATACAGCGATGAATTCAAGGAATAATTATAAAATAGTGCCGGAAAACAGGTAACGTTGCCATGGTAGCCCGCAAGCATGAAATGTCGGCTAATACTATTCATACTTGGTTAAGTAAACACCGGAAAACGGCTCCGTAAAGACAATGCCTAAAGGGGGTAAGTGCTTTGAAATACTTGCCTTTAGCTGTGCTATGGGTCGCCTGGGCAACCATACACAGCATCATGATATCCCATAGGTTTACTGATTGGACAAAAAATAAATTAGGAAATAGGTATCGTTACTATCGTCTTATTTTTAATGTGCTGGCTTTGGCTTCTTTTTTCCCTATCTTATTTTATTCTAAAATGTTAGATAGTACGTATGTTATCCGTTTTAGCCCACCATGGAATATACTTCAATATGCTTTACTAGCCCTTTCTTTAATAATCTTTGTTTGGTCATTTAGGCAATTTGATTTTCTCGAGTTTTTAGGCATAAGGCAGGTTATGTCTAAAGGAGCCAATTATAAGGAACCATCTACCCTCATTGAAACCGGACCATATAGGTTTGTAAGACACCCAATGTATTTTGGCGTATTAATTTTTATTTGGAGCTTAAATGCCACTATGGCAGATATAATAACAAATATTGTATTAAGCATTTATATAATTACTGGATGTCTCCTGGAAGAAAAAAAGCTAATAGCCGAATTAGGTATTGCATATATAGACTATAAGAAACGGGTTCCCATGCTTATTCCTTTTATTAAAATGAAGTGATCTTTCAACTATAAGACTCTTTTAGCTATTTGCAAATTATCTTGTGTTTTAATAAATTAAAGCCGCCACTTATTGCAGCGACTTTTCCTTGTTTTGTCGACATGTATGATGAGTAAAAATAGTCAGACAGTAACCTTTGTTAAATTATTTAGACAGCCAATTATTACTTAAGCCTCGGCCAGGAACTGTTCCGATAAGCGATCAATGGCCCTCTTTTCTATTCTACTAACGTAGGAACGGGATATACCCAGTTTCTTAGCGATTTCCTTTTGTGTTTTTCGACCTTTACCACGTAAGCCGAAACGCAATACCAGCACATTTCTCTCCTGGGGGGGAAGTTTTTTAAGCTTTTTCCATAACCGTTCTTTGTCCAGTGTGCGAGAAACCATTTCGGCCACTGCTTCAGCATCAGTGCTAAGGATATCCATAAAGTGGATCTCGTTTCCTTCTTTATCAGTACCGATTGGTTCATACAAGGACATTTCCGATCGTTTTTTCTTTTTAGAACGCATATACATTAATATCTCATTTTCAATGCACCTGGAAGCGTAGGTGGCCAAACGTGAGGATTTTTCACCGTTAAAGGTGTTTACTGCTTTAATTAAGCCGATGGTGCCGATGGAAATCAAGTCATCAAAATCGTCACCGCTGTTCTCAAACTTTTTCATTATGTGAGCCACCAATCTGAGGTTACGCTCAATTAACACTTCTTTAGCCTGTTCATCCCCCTGCGCCAACTTCTCCAGGTAAAGCTGTTCCTCTTCCTCCGTCAGCGGCTTGGGAAAACTATTTTGGGCCACATACGAGATAAGCAGCATTACCCCTTGGATTAATGACGCAACCGCTAGGGTCCAGAATCCGGGCAACACACATTCCCCCTTTTATGCAATAGGTTATATATTTTATGATAGACACACTATAAGTGTGCCTGTACATTTTAAAATTTGTTGAATAACCATGATTAGGCAGATAAAATATCCTTGACTTTTATTAGGTCTGAATATATAATAGCTATTGCAACCGAACAAAAGATGTCGGCGGGGCGTAGCTCAGTTTGGCTAGAGCGCTACCTTGGGGTGGTAGAGGCCGCACGTTCAAGTCGTGTCGCTCCGACCAGTGTTTTTTAAAAACCCGTGAAGCCTTTAATATCAAGGGCTCACGGGTTTAAAATTTTAGGCCGCGGTTGAAAAATTCGATTATAATAGTGGCAATAATTTTAATATTTAAACAACGCCTTTTAAAAATTTCATTCAATGTCAAATTTATTTACGCTGTCATTACGTACTTTTTTTAGTACAGCTTTTAGATGCAATTCCGCGGCTGATAATTCATAGATAGCTATATCAACCATATCTGGAGTGCTGGCATTGTCAAATTGGTTTTTAGCGACTTGTAAATTAATTAGCGCTTCTGTCAATAAAGGGTCATAAAAGTTATATTCTTTAAAATATTTCACCAAGTAAACTAACCCCCAACATGACTTTGCAGATAATTTGCCCAAAATAACCGAAGTCATTCATGTTTGTCTCTTAACCGGTTTGAAATAAATATTTTAACCGGCCAAGACGGTTAATGTAGTTATCTCAACATTCCGTAACGGAGACTCGGGTTCAGCCAACCTTTCAATTTGCCATATTTGGTTATTGATGACAGCATATCTAATTCACTGAAGAGCAATTCACTAAACAAATCCCTGATCCTATCATTGTGAATACACTCAACGAGAGATAGGGTATGTATTGATAGTGCACCCTGGATTCCCTGGTAAACCCACCTAAAAATGTTATCATCATCAATCAGGTCTTTTGCAGCTACCGGTGGTTTCACATTGGGGGGTCTGTCCGGTAGGGGGATCTTGAGCTGGATAAGTTCCTTTTCAAGACTTCTTGCCTGTTTTACAAGAGACTGTAAACCTCTTTCAAGTAACAGCCTAAAGTCACTGTCTTTGACAAAGGATATGAATGTCTGCGTCATTTCAATATTATCGTTTCGGTAACTCAAATGGTCCCACAAATGTAGGGCTTCTCCCGCGCATAGCTCTTCATTACTGTCCGTAGGTTGGTTTTGGTACATAGGCTGTTTGGCGATCCAGCCTTTGGTTTTAATGTACTTGGCAATGAGGCTAAACCGTTTAACCGCCTTTTTAGCACCATCTTTGAAAAGATTTTTTATACCATCATTTGTGGTCGAGTTACGAAAGGACTTGATAAGCATGTTAATATGTTCCTGGGAAAAACTAAATAGCAATGTGGCAACGAGCTGGTCTCGAACCAACTGAGGGTTGGATATTGTATGTGCGACTGGAGTATAGCCGTCTGGTCCGCGCACACCAAAAACGTGCAGGTATTTTTCCCAAGTCTTGATATCACTGCGAATTTCTGCACCGTAAATCTTTATAATGGCAAGCAAGTCTTTATCATGAACCTGGTTGGCCCATATATCGCTGAAATGAAGGAAATCATACTTTGCTTTAATAATATGCCAAAGGTAGTGTACTTCGGACAATCCGATTTCGTAGTGACTGTTTTTGTTAATTTTACTCAATAATGTAGAAATCAACACGTTTTCCCCTCTCATAACTTTTCTTTTAGTTTCCACCCGGCCGCTAATCATTATTCAATATACTTTAGACTGTTGTTTATAAGGGTTTTGGAATAATTTTTCACATGCCGTCTATTTTATGCAATTGATATAAACGTAAAACAATATTTTTGCCGGCACTCCTAAAGGGTTTGACCGGCAGTTTTTTTGCATATTATTATCGACAATACCCTCCAAAATTTGACCTATCCTGCGTACATAAGAATAGCAAGGATGTAAATTTTGACATTATAGCCATATTAATGGGGGGTGGTCAGCTAAATAATTAAATAATGAACCATCATAAAATTAAACGCCGAATTCCTGCATTGCGGAAGCGGGGGAACCATTTCTCGGGGTGAATTGCTAACAAGCAAGGGGCTACCTTTCGGTCCTAACCCGCCAGCTAACCCCGTAGGTGTAGAAAGCGAGCATGGACATGACAAAACTTTGGAAACATCTTTTAGCTTTAGCCTTTGGTACTATCTTGTTGGGACTGGCTACACCGGCTTATGCCGATACTTATTATACCGTGCAACCCGGTGATACATTGTGGAAAATATCGAGGCAGTATGGTGTTTCAGTACAGCAAATTCAACAATTAAATGCGGTATATACAACTTTAATATTTCCCGGACAACGATTGTTCATATCAGCCGATGCCTCTGCAAGCCAAACTCCAGCGGTGACTGTATCCCGGGGAACAAGCCGTACCGACATGTTGCTGGGCTATGCAAAATCATTCACCGGGGTGCCTTATGTTTATGGTGGACAAACACCTGCCGGTTTTGATTGTTCCGGTTATGTCAAGTATGTTTTCAAACACATGGGTATTGATCTACCCCGTACTGCGGCGGAACAATTCCACAGAGGGACCAGGGTATCTAAACAGGAAGCAAGGCCAGGTGACTTAGTGGCTTTCAGCAGCGGTGTCATTAATCATATCGGTATCTACCTGGGAGACGGTAAATTTATCAGCGCCACTTCCAGCCAGGGTGTGCAAACCGCTTCCGTTTACGGTGGATACTGGGGGTCACGCCTGCATGGTTTTAGCCGGATAGTGCCATAGTTATAGTATGGGAGAAAGTTTCAGAAGAAAGAAACCGGGAAAAGAATAAGACAAAGACAGGTTTCGGAATGGTTTGGCACCATTCCGAAACCTGTCAAAATTAGAAGTAAACGTGCGAAAAACTCAAGCCTATTCTTCCACGGAAATCAAATACATTTCTATGTGAGGCATTCTTTGCAAGATCGATGTATAGCTGCTTCCCGTATACTTCATCTTTCCACATCTTTATGGGTCACTGCACGGACTTTTACGGCCGGGTTTCCACCGGTTCAGAAAGTCTTTTTTGGGGTGATATTTATACAATGCAGGTGATTGGGAACGCTGCTATTGAAATAGGAAAAAATTAAGGCTTTAATTTAATGATATGACCAGCAGCACAGCAATTGTTAAGATTAGGGTTAAAGAAAAACTATAATCAGTACAAAAATAGGCCTAAGTCCACCGTACGAGTTAAATATGCTATAATTATTAAAGTATGTTTGCTGTAAGTACGGAGGGACACAAATGGAATTCAAACCAATCAAAACTAAAAAAATATACGAGGAAATTATCGATCAGGTTAAGGCCATGATTAACAGTGGCGCTCTGCAACCCGGCGACAGGCTGATGTCCGAAAGGGACTTGGCCGAAAAATTTCAGGTGGGCCGCTCCGCTGTTCGGGAAGCTTTCCGGGTGATGGAAGCTATGGGCATAATTAAAATCAAACCGGGTGAAGGAACTTATATCAGTGAACAACATGTTGAGATATTGCTGAATTCTTTCTCACCGGTGCTACCCGCAGACCGTGAGAACGTTCGGGAATTCATGGAACTGCGTAGAATTCTGGAAGTGGAAGCCGCAGGTTTAGCTGCGCAGCGTCGCAGTCCTGAACAATTAGAGACCATTAATATGTCTTTGCAAAGGTTAAAGAACGATGTGGAACAGGGTAATTTGGGCGGTGAGGCAGACTTGCAGTTTCATTTTACCATTGCCGAGGCTTCTCATAATTCATTTCTGCTGAAACTGATGAATACCGTCGGTGATGTTATGAGCCGTGTTTTATCCGCAACATTGCACGTACTGTATCAAAATCCCGATAACCCGCCGAGAATCATTAAAGAACATCAAGCTATATACGATGCCATTAAAAACAAGGATCCCGAAGGAGCCCGTAGGGCAATGTTTGAGCACTTGTCCAAGGCCGAAGAGTACCTGTTTAACAACATTTGAGTGTTACATTGTCATGCATAAATCAGTAGCAAGCAGGTAAAGATTTTGCATTCAAGGTAATTTTGATGCTTTGTTATGGTCATACCATAATACCAGTAGGAGAATAGGGGAATTATAATGCATTATAATAAAATTACTGGTGATTTTATCGTCGGAACCGAGAGGTTCCTGTTTTTTTTAGGGCTTTGAATTTGTATTGTTCCAATTCGCGCGGTTGCCGGCAGGAAATAATATGAATGTGCAGGAAATATACTATGATTGTATATTGCACCCGAGAAATTGGAGCCAGAGCCTTTCGGGAACTTGTCTACCAGCTCGATGTATCCCTGGTATCCTGACATTTAAGTGTTATGAAAGAGAGGTTTTTAAAATGTCAAAATGTTATATTGAAAGCCATACCCATGCCGGTATGATACCCCATGCAGGTTTTGGGATCATGGCGGAAAAAGGAATTGGCAAAATGGTGAGTTGCGCTATTGTTTTGGCAGCCCGGCATGCTGAAAGCTATTTTGACCATTTCAGAATGATTGACGGGTTTTACAGACAGTTGGCCGCTTCCTTTGGCATAGAACTTTTTTCGGCGGTGGGTGTACACCCGGCCGGCATTCCGGAAGATTGGCCCAGGGTGATTGACAGTTTGCCGGAGTTTATCAATCGTGATACCGTGGTAGCCATCGGAGAAGTAGGGATAAACCAAATTTCGACTTTGGAAAAGGATGTACTGCGGGCTCAGCTGGAGGTGGCCAAAAACTGTAATGTTCCGGTTATTATACATACTCCCAAGGAAAACCGGCCTGCTGTGGTGGATGAGATGTTAAATATAGCCGGGCGAGTAGGTATTAACCCTGCGCTAATGGTTATTGACCACGCCCATCTTGATATCATCGGACAAATTAATGATTTTGGTGCCTTGCCGGGGTTGACCATGCGGGAACAAAATCTGACCGCTCCGGTACTGGTGGAACATCTTGACCTGTTCGCTCGAGGAATGATGAACAGCGATTATAGTAATATCATGCCCAATGACCCGGCGGGGTTTGTAAACGCGGTGGAGTACATGCGTTCCCGTCAGGTTGATGAAAATTTGATTAGTGCACTGGCAGGAGGAAATGCCGCTCAATTGTACGGAATATAGCGCCCCAAAACGGTTATATCAATTTTTGTTAAAGGAGGGAGACCCGGTGGAAGAGACCGGTTGTTTTAACAAATTTTTAATTGTACGGGGTTCTATTACCGGGCAGGGCATGAGAAACGATATAAAGCGGGTATTAATTTTTATAATTGCAGCTGCCATACTTATGGTAGGCTGCTCACCCGGCAAAGATTATGTAGAAAACCCTGTTGTGCTTACTGAACAAGATATCAAGAATGCCGTTACCGAACTGATCAATGGTATTAACAGTGGCAATATGGAAATCGTCCAAAGGTATGTGGGCGCTGCAACTCCCGTTGCTGAAAAGCTGGTTGACCAATTGAGGGGTAATATCAAACTGCACAATGTGCGGGATATAACTGTTCAGGGTACCACTGCCCGGGCTACTGTTACTTTGGAGGTTGTCCCATTAAATATTACAAGGGATGTGACGCTGAGCTTCGATGCCACGGATGTGTTGCTATTAAACAATCCGTTGGGGTTGTTGTCCATATTGCTGCAATAGTCATCGGTTAAAAGCATGTGAAACAGTTGTCAGGGTGTATCAATGCCGCTACAGTATGGACAATATGGCATAAATGTGTTATTATTGCAAATATATATAATCTAATAACAAAGTTTACCGCTCGGGTGCCCCTGGCATGCTTAAACATAGTTTACCAGGGGATAACAGGGAACCAGGTGAAAGTCCTGGACGGTCCGGCCACTGTAAATGGCGAGCCACCTTTTGATTACCACCGGTTTAACCGGGAAGGATAAAAGGCGTGCAATGAACCATAAGTCAGGAGACCTACCCGGGTTGCACACATAAATGACCTCCCACGGAGAGGATTGGTGTGGTTATACTTTGCAGCCGTAATAATCGGTATTTTTACGGTAGTGTGAAGATAAGCCTTAGCTGACGTGGGAGCTAAGGCTTTAGTTATTGTTATACATGTAAACAGGTGCTGTGGCTCGAGAAGCGCACAGCTTAAATTCGGTTACATCTTCCGCTGTGTAGGCATGGTAACCCAAAGTTACTTGGGGCCGCATAACCAAATCAGCAAACCGGGCCTGTTCAAACGCACCGCTGATAGTTTTATTAGGGGGTGGTTGAACTGTGGTTTGCCTGCGGTCGCCGTGATTTTTAAACCCCCTGCTAATACCAGGGGGTTTTGTACTGGGAGTGGTTTTATTTGATTCTAGTTTTACAGGGTACAGGCGATGGAAAATTAATAACCCAAACACTTGTAGGGCAAGGGTACCGGGTGGGGGCCCTGGCCGCTACGGATTATGGCAGGGAACTGGCTGTAGAATACGGGGCTATCTTGGTAGATAAAAATTTGAACACCGGTACAGGTACCTGGCTGGAAGAACTGGGGGTGCAGGCCGTAGTTGACGCCAGGCACCCATTCGATGGAAAAGGGGAAGATGAGCTGGCCCGGCAGTGCCGGGCAAACAATATAATGTACCTGCGCATAGGCCGGGAGGAGACAGATATATGCCATGAACTGCTGCACCCGGTATCCTCCATGCCCGAGGCTGCCCAAAAAGCTGCCGGTTTAGGAAAAACAATTTTTTTGACCACGGGCAGCCACGATCTGGAACACTTCGTAGCACTGCAAAAAACACAAGGCATTCGATTAGTGGTAAGAGTATTGCCCGAGCACAAGGTGGTTAAAAAATGCCAGGACATGGGCATTCATACCAGGGACATTGTGGCCATGCAGGGGCCCTTTTCCAAACAAATCAACAAAGCACTGTTTAAAATGTACCGGGCTGCAGTGGTGGTCACCAAAGACAGCGGCCGGGCCGGGGGTACCGACACAAAAATTGATGCTGCCCTTGCTTTGAAAATTCCCGTTGTGATTGTCAAAAGGCCAAGTGCCACTACGCAGAGGGAGTACCGGTGGGATGAAGCTGTACAGGTCATTAACCAACAGCTACCATTACAACCCCGGTAAAAATTTACACAGCTTTATTACACGTTTAATGCGTTGTAGTTTTGTTTTATTACAATGAAAGAAGGTGCATTTATTGAAAGGTTTATTATCAATAACAACGGTATTTGAGGCAATAAGACCCAAATTTATTTGCTTGGCATTTGTTTATTTCATGCTGCTGGTGCTGGTGATACCGGAAAATGCTTACGCCATGCACATTATGGAGGGCTACCTGCCTTCGACATGGTGCGCGGCATGGTATTTATTAACCTTGCCATTTTTTATCATGGGACTGATTTCAATTAACAAAACAGTTGGTTTAAACCCTAAAATGAAAATGCTCATTGCCTTTGCCGGGGCCTTTGCCTTTGCCTTGTCAGCCCTAAAATTACCATCGGTGACGGGTAGTTGCTCCCATCCCACGGGTGTGGGATTGGGTGCTATATTGTTCGGCCCGGCTGCCATGGCGGTACTGGGGAGTATTGTACTGTTGTTCCAGGCGCTGCTTTTGGCCCATGGCGGCATTACCACCTTGGGTGCCAACGCCTTCTCCATGGCCGTGGTGGGTCCCTTTGTGGCTTATGGAGTTTTCAGATTGTGCCGGCGACTGGGCACACCCGTGTGGCTGGCTGTCTTTGCAGGTGCAGCCCTGGGTGATTTGCTCACGTACATTACCACATCAATTCAATTAGCCCTGGCCATACCGGATGCTGTCGGGGGAGTTGCGGCCTCCTTTACTAAATTTTCCGCGATTTTTGCCGTTACCCAAATTCCCCTGGCCATCAGTGAAGGATTACTTACTGTACTGGTCTTTAATTTACTGTATAATTACAATCAGAACGAGCTTATTGAGCTGGCCGTAATTCCTGATCACCTACAGGGGGAGGTGCGGTAATCGTGAAAAATAATATGCTGCGCAATAATCTACTACTGCTTGTTTTGTTGGCAGTCTTCATAGTACTACCGCTTATCATGGCCAACGGAGCGGCATTCGAAGGAGCTGACGGGCAGGCGGAAGAAGCTATTATGCAAATCAATCCCCACTATGAACCCTGGTTTTCCTCTATTTGGGAGCCACCCAGCGGGGAAATTGAAAGCCTGTTATTTGCTTTGCAAGGGGCGCTGGGGGCGGGCTTTATATGTTATTACCTGGGGTATATGAAGGGCAGTAAAAAATCCGAAAGGGATTAAATATCCGGTATGTTATTAATTGATCATTTTGCATACAACAACAGACTGGTTCGGATGCACCCCGGTGAAAAAACCCTCTTTTTTGTAATTACCATCGGGATTTGCCTGGCTTTGCCATCACTGGCCACATCCCTGGTTATCACGCTGTTGATGGCCGGGGTGGTGGTGTTTGGGGCCGGGGTACCATGGCGATTTTATGCCAAGCTGCTGATGGTGCCCAGCTCCTTTCTGATTATTGGCGTGTTGGCAGTGGCGGTTTCGGTAACCCGTGAACCACAGCAGTTTCTATGGGCCGTCCACCCGGGAAGTTTTACCGTGGGTATAACCAGGGCAGGTCTTCTTACTGCGGCGGAATTGTTTTTTCGCTCACTGGGTGCGGTTTCCTGTCTGTATTTTTTATCCCTCACTACACCCATGACGGAGACTGTGGGTTTACTGAAAAAATTGCGGATGCCCGCACTGGTGGTGGAGTTAATTGCTTTAATATACAGGTTGATATTCATATTGTTGGGAATGTCCGGGCAAATATACACTGCCCAGTCTTCCCGGCTGGGTTATAGAAATATGCGCACCGGGTTTACCGCTCTAAGCCAATTGATAATGTCTATGTTTATCAAGTCCTACAAGCAATCCCAAAGCATGTATGACGCCATGGTGGCACGTTGTTATGACGGGCAGCTGCATTTTGTGGAAGAAAAACGGAACTGGTCGGCACGTCACGTGCTGGTGATAGTAACGGTTGACGGTATACTGGCGGCCTGGGCGCTGTATGCGGGAGGAATATTATGAGACCATATATTATTGAGGCCCGGAATTTGATATATGACTACCCGGACGGTACCAGAGCGCTGAATGGTATGACCATGTGCATCAAAGAAGGACAAAAAGTGGCGGTACTGGGGACAAACGGAGCGGGTAAATCCACTTTGTTTTTACACTTTAATGGTATTTTGCGTCCCCGGCAGGGAGCTGTATTATTCAATGGACAGCCGGTGGATTACCGGCACAGATCTTTGATTGAACTACGGAAAAATGTAGGTATTGTATTTCAGGACCCGGACAACCAGCTTTTTTCGGCCAGTGTGCTGCAGGATGTTGCCTTCGGGCCGCTAAATCTGGGTTTGGATAAAAATACGGCACTGGACCGGGCCCATAAAGCCATGGAAGAAACAGAAATTGATTACTTGCAAAATAAGCCCACCCATTTTTTAAGTTACGGGCAAAAGAAGCGGGTATCCATCGCCGGAGTGCTGGCTATGGAGCCCCGGGTAATTGTTTTCGACGAGCCCACCGCCTGTCTGGATCCCCGGATGGCGGGCAAAATTATGAGCTTGCTGCAGCAGTTAAACAAGCAGGGTAAAACCCTGGTAATGTCCACCCATGATGTTGACCTGGCCTACAGTTGGGCCGATTACGTTTACGTTCTCCAACGAGGTCGGGTTGCCGGGGAAGGAACCCCCCGGGAGGTTTTTGCAGACCGGGAGTTGCTGGCTGGCTGCGGCCTGAAACTTCCCTGGATGTTGGAAGTATACTGGGAGTTAATTGATAACGAACTGATTGCCCCAACTGTTCCCGTACCCAGTAACAAAGACACTTTAATGGAATTGATTAGAAATGGATCAGGGGCCGCTGCCGGTGTTACAATAAAGGTAGTATAGTTAAGGACCCGTATTAAATAGCAATCTATTATAAGATTATATGAGTTTAACATTATGTAATTAGGGTGAAAAAATGGAACAAACACGGGTTGCCCTGGTGCAAATGAACGCGCAATTGGCCGCAACGACCTTAAATTTAAACAAAATGGAATCCTTCGTGAAAGAAGCGGCCGGTCAAAAAGTTGATATTATTTGCTTTCCCGAGTTAAGCGTGCAGGGGTACAGCCGAAACTGCTCCGGTCCTACCGCAGAGTCACTACCCGGTCCCTCATCAGAGCGTATCATGACCATGGCACGCCGGTACAACCTGGTGGTTCTGGCGGGATTGGCGGAAGCCTCGCCCACCGGTAGGCCATACATAACTCAACTGGTGGCCTATCCCAATGGAAAGTTGCTTAAATATAGAAAAACTCATTTGGGCAACAGCGAAAAACCAAACTTCACACCGGGTGCTGAATTGCCTGTGTTCGGTCATGATAAATTGAACTTCGGAGTGCAAATATGCTGGGATTTACATTTCCCTGAAGTCACCGCTATATTGTCGCTTAAAGGGGCAGAGATAGTTTTTGCACCTCATGCATCACCAACCATAGTGGGAAATCGTAGAGAAATCTGGTTGAAATACATGACAGCCCGGGCTTACGACAACGCAGTGTATTTGGCGGCCTGCAACCTGGTGGGAAATGACGGTGCCGGACACAGTTTTTGCGGTGGAGCTTTAGTGATTGATCCCAAAGGTAACGTTATTGCTGAAGCATTTAATGATCGTGAAGAAATGCTGGTAGCCGACCTTGATCCCGTTATCATCAATACCATCCGCCGTAAGGAGTCCAGTTCTATGCGCCATAGTTTTTTCCTGGACAGCCGGCGGCCGGAATTATATGGCGATCTGCTCAAGAGGGGTTAAATTTTTGATTACCGGGGGCGATACCATGGGTAACAACATTATTGATGCAATTAAAATTACAGCTATAGGCCTGGTTGAGGATGAGTTGTACGAAGTTAAATTCCATTTCCGGCTTAAGGGAAACGATTATTTTGGCATGCTCAACCTGCAAAGCGGGTCGTTCATATCCAATGCGGTAAGTTTAACCGACGACGAAAACCAGTCACTGGTGCATTATCTAAGCCACAAGGCCGAAGAATACCTGGAGGCACAGGGCATCGACATACCACCGGAAATGAGATGCCAGTGCCATTGAATCTTTTAGTGATAAGTAACGTCCTTAGGCGCCGTGCCCAATATGTGACAAGTCCGGTTCCCCCTTTGACAAATCATTTTGACTGGTGGACGCATATAATAAACTAACCCTGTGGCAAGCAAAAAAAATTTTTCGGCCATTGCGCCGGAAAGATTCTGGTAAGAATCAGTAATTATCAGCCACAAACAAGGGTGCCTGCTGCTTTTGGTTATTATGGGGATGGCGGCAGGTATATGCGTTAAAGGGGGAACCTCATTTGTCCAGGGGAAGAATGAAAAAAGTTTTTCCCGGTGGGAACACCAGCCAGGGCTTTTATTCCTTTTATGATTATATTATTGATCAACAGGAAGCTACCAGGATTTTTGTTATTAAAGGCGGGCCTGGTGTTGGTAAATCTACTTTTATGCGCAAAATTGCTGAAGAAATGCTAGAACGGGGATACGATGTGGAGTTCCATTGTTGTTCCTCGGATAACGGTTCACTGGATGGTATTGTAATTCCGGCCATAGGTGTGGCCATGCTGGACGGCACTGCTCCCCATATAGTGGATCCCAAACATCCTGGTGCTGTGGACGAAATAATTCATTTGGGCGACCACTGGAATGAGCAAGCTATCCGGGCCAATAAGCAGGAGATCTTAGCCTGTAACAAGGAGGTTGGTCGACTTTTTAAGCGGGCATATGCTTATTTGGCTGCCGCTAAAATTTTTCTCAATGAGGTAAGGTTATATTATACCGCAACGGGTGCCATTAACGTGGGCAGTTTTGATCGCATGGTGCTGGAACTGGTGCATGAAATCTTTGAGGGTCAGGAAAGGCAAACTGATAACCCCAAAGCCAGGCGATTATTTGCCACCGCCATTACACCCGACGGTCCGGTGAGTCACCTGGCCACCATTGTGGATCATATCGGCAAGCGGTATATAATTGAAGGAGACGATGGAACGGGTAAAAATATACTGGTGGCCAGGTTGATGGACGCAGCCATGATGAGGGGATTTGATGTGGAAGCTTATCACTGCGCCCTGGAACCTGATTTAATCGATCATTTGGTAATACCGGGCTTGGATGTAGCCATCGTTAATTCGGTGGAACCACACGATTTTCGCCCCCGGGCCGGGGATGTGGTAATCGATACCATGGAATGTGTAAATCCCATTCTCAATGAAAAATACCTGATGGAAAAGACCAAAGCCCGTAAAATGTACCGGGAATGCATGGAGCAGGCCATATCATTTATTCGCCAGGCTAAAGCCGGGCACGACGATATGGAGAAATATTATGCACCTTACATGGATTTCGAAGCCATAAACGCCCGGCGAGAAAAAACCCTGGCACGTATTTTAGAGCTGGTCACCAGGTGATTGCTGGTTAATTGTTAGCGGGGCTGCATCTTTAAATTAAACAGCGACCAAACCGGGAAAGGCTTTACCTATTGGAAAAGTGCCGCCACCTGTGTAAGGTGGCGGCACTTTTTTCGGGCAATGATATAAACTGTTAAAATAACGCCAGGTAGCGATCAATTTCCCACTGGTGCACCTGTAAAGAGAAGCTCTCCCATTCCTTTGCTTTGGCTTCGGCCAGTTTTTCATAAATATGTTCGCCCAGAGCACCCTTGATCACTTCATCCCTGCTCAGTTCGTCATATGCTTCAGGCAAGCTGCCGGGTAGTGATTTGATGCCCAGCTCATCCAGCTCATCTTTTGTCATCTTGTATATGTTTCGGTCACATGCCGGCGGCGGGTCTATTTGATTGGCTATACCGTCCAAACCGGCTGCCAGGCAAACGGCCAGGGACAGGTAGGGGTTGCAGGATGGATCCGGGTTACGCAGTTCAACCCTGGTGCTCTGTCCACGCTTGGCGGGGATACGGATCAGGGGACTGCGGTTACGTCCGCTCCAAGCAAGGTATACCGGTGCCTCATAACCGGGTACCAGGCGCTTGTAGGAGTTTACCGTTGGATTTGTGACAGCGGCCATAGCCCGGGCGTGTTTCAATAAACCGCCTATATAGTAGTATGCTTCCCGGCTTAATTGCATCGGAATGTCATTTTCGTCATAAAATGCGTTTTTGTCACCTTTGAACAATGATTGGTTGGTATGCATGCCACTGCCGTTGATGCCATATATGGGTTTGGGCATAAAGGTGGCGTGCAAGCCGTGTCGTTGGGCAATGGTGCGCACCACGAATTTAAAGGTAACGATTTTATCCGCTATATCGAGGGCGTTCGAGTACTTAAAGTCGATTTCATGCTGGCCGGGGGCCACTTCGTGGTGAGAGGCCTCGATTTCAAACCCCATTTCCTCCAGAGTCAACACTATGTCTCTGCGAGCTTGCTCTCCAAGATCAACCGGTGAAAGATCAAAGTAACCGGCGTTGTCGTGAGTTTTCAAAGTGGGTATATTATTATCGTCCACACAGAACAGGAAAAATTCCAACTCCGGACCCACTTGCATGGAATAGCCCATTTGAGCCGCTTTGGCCAATTGGCGTTTTAAGATTACCCTGGGACAGCCTTCAAAGGGGCTACCGTCAGGATTGTAAATATCACACATTAATCTGGCCACCCCGCCGTCCCTGGGACGCCATGGAAAAACCACAAAGGTGTCGGGGTCGGGACGAAGGTACATGTCAGACTCTTCAATCCTGCTAAAACCGTATATCGAAGATCCGTCAAACATTAATTCCCCGTCCAACGCTTTTTCCAGTTGGTCAATGGTGATGGCTACGTTTTTCATTACCCCCAACAAATCAGTGAACTGCAAACGGATAAACTTTACTCCCTTTTCCCTTGCTTCAGCAATTACCTCTCTCTTATCCATAGTCGAAACCACCTTTCTAATGATTAAGTGATTAGCTTTAATATAAAAAGCCGGCACAAGGTTTGTTTTTACAAGCCTTGCGCCGGCTTCTTTGCCGGTTTTTTTCGCCCTTCGCTACGCGGGTAAAATAACAAGAGCCCATGAACAGTTAATATAGAACTGTTCATGGGCTTCATTGCCAAGTTATTAATAATACACCGTTGTATTAAGTAATATTTAATTAGATAAGGTAATTATAATAGAATTGTACTTGGTTTGCAATAACCTTCGTTGAATATTTTTTATAGCACTTAATTACAAAAAACATCTACCGCACAAACCCTGATTTCATGCATAATTTCTTAATTAATGTATACAATATTTTCTCAATATTTTAGCTTGACATGCTTGCATTTTTTCTGTGAATTAGTATAATTGACTAAGCAAACAAAATAGTTTTTGGACAATGGCGTCCCAATAATTTGCTTGAAGCAAGTTATTTGGACGTTTTTTGTTTCCTAATAAAATACATAAAATACCATTCCACAATTTGATAAGCAATAAGCATCAATTTGCCGGCGGCTCAATGGCGAGACCGTATAGTTTAAAAGGGCGATGCGGCCCACAAAGTATTGCTTGATAAGGTTATACCTTTTGTAATAAGGTCCTACCTTCATATAAGGCCATACTTTGTGGGCCTTTTTATTTTGCGCAAATTGCGCTACATTTAAATTTTAACCGTAAATGCATTTTACATGGAAGGGATGAACAATATGGGGAGAATCAAGGCCAAACCCGAGGTTTGTATGGGTTGTCACCTGTGCGAAGTATGGTGTGCGGTGGCCCACTCCAAATCCAAACACATTATCAAGGCTTTTCTATATGAAGAGGAAAAACCGCTGCCCAGGCTGGTGGTGGAGGAAAAGCTGCCCCTTACCTTTGCCCTGCAGTGCAGGCACTGTGCCGAACCGGACTGTGTCACCGCCTGTATTAGCGGGGCTTTATCCAAGGACCCGGAGACCGGGCGGGTGTTGCATAACCCAAACCAGTGTGTGGGTTGCTATAGCTGCGTGCTGACCTGTCCCTACGGAAGCATATTTATAAATCCACGAAAAAGGGAAGTTATTAAATGCGACCTTTGCGCCGGGCTGGATACCCTTTATTGTGTAAGCCACTGTCCCAACGGGGCACTGGTATACGAGGACTGCTAATTAATATGGGGGGATCATCGATGGGTAATATGGGCGATTATGATTACTTGATTATAGGCAACTCTGCGGGAGCTGTGGGTTGTATAGAGGGTTTACGAAGTATGGACAAAAACGGTACGGTGGCCCTGGTGGCCGAAGAAGAGCACCACGTATACTCGAGGGCTTTGATCCCCTATTACCTGGGCGGTCAGATAACCAGAAATAAAATGTATTACCGACCCCGTGATTTTTATGATCGTGCCCGGGTCAGTGTTATCAAGGAACGCCGGGCGGTAAAAATCCATAGTGCAGTTCGGATGGTGGAACTGGACAATGGTAGTCGGCTGGGCTATGGTAAATTGCTGCTGGCTACGGGTGGGAAACCGGTATACCCGCCCATTTCCGGACTTGATAAACAACAAAATGTGTTTAGTTTTCACAGCATGAAGGATGTGTTGGGTATTGAAAGGGAACTGCCCGCTGTCCGAAGCGCCGTGGTACTGGGGGGCGGTGTTATCGGTTTGATGGCTGCCGAGGTACTGCATAAAAGGGGCCTTGATGTGCATGTGCTGGAACTGGCCGACCGGTTACTGGCACCGGTGGTTGATGAAACCACGTCCCATTTGGTGGAAGGCGCACTGCAAAAGGCCGGGGTGACATTGTATTTAAACAACACCATCGATCAGGTGCACGGCACCCAACGGGTGGAGAGCGTTACCTTAAAAGACGGGCGTAGCATACCCTGCGATTTACTCATCGTGGGGGTGGGAGTGGCACCCAGGGTGGAACTGGCCCAGGGCACGGGTATAGAGGTCAACCGGGGTATTGTAGTGGATAAAAACATGCAAACCGCTGTACCGGGCATCTATGCCTGCGGTGACTGCGCCTCTACCTATAACTTTGTGACAGGTGCCGGTCAGAACTTGCCGCTGTGGCCCAATGCTTATCTGGGTGGCCGTATTGCCGGGTTCAATATGGCGGGTATGGAAAGGGCATTTGTCCAGGGCACCGCTATGAATGCCATGCACTTTTTTGATATTAACATCATCAATGCCGGTATCAATGTTACCGGGGCAGAAACCCCAGACGGGCTGGATGTAATCCAGGAATATAACAAGGACACTCAAACATACCGGAAATTTATCCTCTCTGAAAAAGGTCATATCAAAGGTTTTATACTGGTTGGCCAAATAGCCAGGGCGGGTATATTTTTAAATTTGATGCGGCGCAAAACCGATGTGCGGGCCTTTATAAAGGATTTATTTAAAACAGATTTTGGATACGCTGATTTACCGGAAACACTGCGCTGGAAACTGCTGCAAGATGACGTGATTTTAGGGGTGGTATAAATGCTGGTAAAACAATACTATCAAAGCGAAAGGTTTGTGCCGGACAAAGAAATGGACGCCTGCGGGCTGTTTGGGGTCATGCATACAGGCGGTGTCAGATTCGGCGGCCAGATGGCCATTGACGCCATTAAGAACATGAAAGTACGGGGCAGCGGTCTGGGTGGCGGGTTTGCCATTTATGGTCTGTATCCCAAATATAAAGAGTATTATGCACTGCACATTATCTACCAGGACAAAAGTCCAACGGCCCAAAAGAACGTGGAAGCTTTTTTAAAGCAGAATTTTTACGTGGTGTTTGATGAAGAGATACCCACCAACCCGAATATCCGCCTGTTTGCTCCTCCTCTGGCCTGGCGATATTTCGTAGCCCCGCAAAAAAGCGGTGCCGAGGAAAATATCCCTGATGATGAGTATGTGATCAACAAAGTGATGTACCTGAACAGCCACATAGATAATGCTTACGTATTTTCATCGGGTAAAGATGTCGGTGTTTTTAAGGGCGTTGGATTTCCCGAAGAAATAGCGGATTACTTCATGCTGGATGATCTATACGAGGGATATATATGGACGGTACACAGCAGGTTTCCCACCAATACCCCGGGTTGGTGGGGCGGGGCACACCCGCTCTCAATATTGGACTGGACGGTGGTGCATAACGGAGAGATCTCTTCATACGGCGCCAACCGCCGGTTTCTGGAAATGCATAATTATTACTGTACTCTTCACACGGATACCGAAGTGCTGGCCTATGCAGTGGATTTATTGATGCGGCGCCAGGGGCTGCCCATTGAAGTGGTGGCGAAAATTTTTGCCCCGCCCATGTGGGAAGCCATTTACCGTATGGATGACAGTGATAGAGAATTATATACGGCGCTGCGCATGACTTATGCGCCTCTGTTAATGAACGGTCCTTTCACGGTTATTGTCGCCCATCACAATGAAATGATCGGTCTTACCGACCGTATCAGGCTGCGGCCTATAACGGCGGGCGCCAAGGGTGATCTGGTATTCTTATCTTCTGAAGAAGCGGCCATCCGGGCGGTATGCCCGGACCTGGAACTGGCCTGGACACCCCCCGGCGGTGAACCGGTGGTAGTCAGATTGCACACCCGGGATCACTTGCAAAGTTTAAATAAATCCATTTAAGGGTGGTGTATATATGTATCCTAACCTATTATCGGAATTTATAGTTGAACGGCGGGAAGACAGGTGTATTCGCTGCCGGGTATGCCAGCGACAATGTGCCAACGGGGTACACCTGTACGATCCGGAATTGGAAAGATTTTTTACTTCTGAAAAGGACTGCGTGGGCTGCCAACGCTGTGTAACCCTTTGTCCCACCGAGGCTTTACATGTACGACCCCGATTGGCTGATTACCGTCCCAACAGCAGCTGGACCAGAGATAAAATGCAAAACTTGAAAAAACAGGCTGCCACGGGCGGTGTGGTTTTGACCGGCAGCGGCAATGACAAACCATACCGGATTTATTGGGACCACCTGGTACTTAATGCTTCCCAGGTGACCAATCCTTCCATTGACCCGCTGAGGGAACCCATGGAATTACAGACCTTTTTAGGTCGCAAGCCGGATACCTTAAAAATTGAATTTAGTGCAGGCAAGGCAAGACTAGTTTCACCGGTTTATCCCAACGTACCGGTAAAAATACCGCTGGTATTTTCCGCCATGTCTCTGGGGGCGATCAGTTACCCCGCCTTTAAATCCCTGGCTATGGCGGCCAAAGAGGCCGGTGTGTTATTCAATACCGGTGAGGGCGGATTACCTGTGGAAATGCGCGAAGAATACGCCGGACACGCCATTGTGCAGTGTGCCAGCGGCCGGTTCGGGGTGGATGCCGATTATTTAAACAGCGCCCGGGTTATTGAAATAAAAATAGGCCAGGGAGCCAAGCCTGGAATCGGCGGGCACCTGCCCGGGGAAAAGGTTTCGGATTATATCGCCCAAACCAGAATGATCCCCCGGGGTACGGATGCACTATCCCCGGCACCCCAGCATGACATATATTCCATTGAAGATTTGTCCATGTTGATATACGCATTGAAAGAGGCTACCAATTACACCAAGCCGGTTTCGGTAAAAATTGCCGCAGTACACAACGTTGCGGCCATTGCTTCGGGCATTGTCCGGGCCGGGGCGGACATCGTGGCCATTGATGGTATCAGGGGTGGCACCGGTGCCGCACCCCTGGCCACCCGTGACAATGTGGGTATACCTTTGGAGTTGGCCCTGGCTGCAGTGGATAAAAGGTTACGGGATGAGGGTATCCGAAACAAATGCTCCATCATGGCCGCCGGGGGTATCCGTTGCTCCGCCGATGCCATCAAAGCCATTGCCCTGGGGGCCGATGGTGTGTACATCGGTACCGCTGCTCTGGTGGCCATGGGCTGTACCCTTTGCCATAAATGTTATACAGGCAAGTGCAACTGGGGTATTTGTACCCAGGATCCCTATTTGACCAAGCGGCTGAATCCGGAAATCACCAGCCGGAGGCTGGTTAACCTGTTAAAGGGCTGGAGTCACGAAATCCAGGAAATGCTGGGTGGTCTGGGCGTCAATGCCATAGAAAGCTTGCGTGCCAACCGGGAACACCTGCGCGGTGTAGGCCTTGAGGAATGGGAACTTAACGTGCTGGGGGTAAAGGGAGCCGGGGAGTAGTCTGAAAAAACCACCCTTAAAAGATGGTACCGGTTGTTGAAAGATTTTAATATTTCAACAACCGGACCTATCAAGACAGCACACGGTTATCAGTACATATCGGGAAATATCGGGGGAGTGATTAAATGAACGGATTGAATGGATTGAATGTTAAGTTCGGTTATCGCGATAATTTTTTGGATAATTTACAACCGGTGGATTTTCTATACGAAACCAGAGTGAGTATTGATGGCCACAGGGCCACCATAGATGCCCGGGGGCTGAAGCACAAGGAATTAAATGATTTGCTCAGGGAAACTGTGCAAAAGGGCAGTACAGAGCTGGTTATTAACAATGTTTTTGGGCAAAGGTACATCGGAACCCGGCTGTATATCCCCGGGGACGATAAACTGGACATAGAAGTTAATAAATTTCCAGGCAATGATTTGGGTGCTTTTTTAAACGGTCACCGCATCATTGTACACGGCAATGCCCAAGACGGAGTAGGCAATACCATGGATGAGGGGCAAATTATTGTACATGGCCGGGCGGGGGATGTAACGGCCATGTCCATGCGGGGCGGCCAAATTTTTATCAGGGATAACGTGGGTTACCGCACTGCCATTCACATGAAGGAATACCGGGATAAAACTCCCGTGCTGGTTGTGGGGGGCACGGCCCAGGATTTTCTGGGCGAATATATGGCCGGGGGTATGGTGCTGCTGCTGGGCTTAAACTTGCGGGAAAATGAACCACACCGGGCCAACTACATCGGCACCGGTATGCACGGCGGAGTAATTTACCTCCGGGGCTGTGTAAAGGAGCACCAGCTGGGCAAAGAAGTGGGAGTGCGCCCGCTACAGGACCGGGATGAAGCAATTGTTGCGCGTTATGTGCGGGAATACTGCCGTCACTTCGGCGGTAACCCGGATCAAATCCTTAACGGTCCATTCCATAAATTAATCCCGGTATCCTTAAGACCTTACGGTCAAATATATGCTTACTGAGGGAAGCAAGGGGACGGGACTTCTGCTTTCTTGGAAACATGAAACACAGCGATGACCCCGGTTTTCCAATTATAATCTGAAAACCGGGGTCATCGCTGTGTTTCCCTGCGTATCCGGTAAAATAGTTTACCTGTTGCCGGCGTCTGGCAGTAATACGTATTCACATATGTCAATATACCAGTAATCCACGAATCCCGGATATGTTAACATATTGATACATCGTATTCCCTAAACCAGGCGTCCACCTGAATTAAATAAGCCAAATATTGGGCATCCTTCATCAACTGGCCATAAAAGGGCTGGTCAAAATATGTTCCGGTTGATTGGATCATGCGGCGTACGTTATCTACATTAATAAGCGGCCGCAGCGGTGATGATGAATCTTCTAAAATTTCCCCAACCATTTTCCGCACTGTTTTCAGATAAACCGGGTGGTGAGACTTGGGGTAAGGGCTTTTGCGCCGCTTAAGCACCTCCTCGGGTAGTAAACCGGTCAACGCGCGGCGGAGTATACCCTTTTCCATACCCCCGTAATTTTTCATCGACCACGGTATGTTCCAGGCATACTCCACCAGGCGATGATCACAAAAGGGAACACGCATTTCAAGACCCACCGCCATGCTCATGCGGTCCTTGCGCTCCAGCAAAGTAGCCATAAACCAGTTCATGGTCAGGTACATTAGTTCCCGCAGTTGCGCCTCCCAGGGATCTTCGCCCGGCAGGCGGGGCACCTCGGCCAGTGTTTCCTGATAACGCCGGGTTACGTATTCCACCGGCTTTAGCAGATCGATTACGCCGGGAGCCAGCATGCGTATACGCTCACCAAGCCCCCGCAGCCAGGGAAATGTGCCTTGGGCTGCGGCCCGTACCTTATGAAACCAGGGATATCCACCAAATATTTCATCCGCGCATTCCCCGGAAAGGGCTACGGTGGCTGATTGCTTAATCGCCCGGGAAAAAAGGTACAGCGAGGCATCTATGTCAGCCATACCCGGTAAATCCCGGGCTTGCATGGCAACCGCCAGTGCGTCCACCAGTTCGGGTGTGTCAATGATGACCCTGTGGTGCATGGTGCCCAGGCTTTCCGAGACGCGTTGTATCCAGGGAGCATCGGTGTTGGGTTGGAATAGATCAGGCATAAAATACCTATCGTTGCCAGTAAAATCCACTGACCAAGTATGCAATGGCCCATCACCGGCATGCCTCCCGGCCTCTGCAACTACCGCTGTGATGGCGCTGGAATCCAGCCCGCCCGACAATAAAGTGCAGATGGGCACGTCAGCCACCAACTGGCGTGTTACTGCGTCGCAAAAAAGCTCACGCACCCTGGCTGTGGTGGTATCCAAATCATCTTCGTGGGGCTTGCTTTCCAATTGCCAGTAGCGGTGGATACGCAAGCCGCTGCGGTCAAACACCAGGTAATGCCCCGGTTTTAGCTCACTCACATTGCGAAATACCCCGTGACCTGGTGTACGCCCCGGCGCCATGACCAGTATTTCTGCCAGGCCGTCAATATCCACGCTAGCCTGCACCGCCGGGTGGGCCAGCAGTGACTTTAACTCGGAGCCAAAATACAATGCACAGCCACGCCGGCTATAAAACAGCGGTTTTACGCCCAGACGGTCCCGGGCCATAAACAGCTTCTGGTCCCGCTCGCTCCATATGGCCAGCGCATAGATACCATTCAGACGCTGCAAACAATCCTCGCCCCACTCAATATAAGATAATAACAGTACTTCTGTATCCGAATGACCGCTGAAGGTGTATCCGTGGGCCGTCAATTCCCTCCTTAATTCCGGGGAGTTGTATAATTCTCCGTTATAGACCATTACATATATATGATCACCACGCTGGCGAAGCATGGGCTGTCCGCCACCCGCCGGGTCGACCACTATCAACCTGCGATGTCCCAGGGCGGCATGGGTTGAGAGCCATATGCCGCCCGCATCGGGGCCCCGGTGCAGTTGGAATTCATTCATCGCCTCAAGTGTGGGACGCTGCCGGGTAATATCTGCACCCAAATCTATCCAACCGGTAATTCCGCACATTAAAACTATCCCTCCCATGGTGTTATAATCATCCATAACGCGTAAATAAATCAAATACAGGACACAGCATGGCCCGGAAAAAAACAAAAACGCCGCCCTCCATAAAAGGCAGGCGACGTTGCCATAAAGGGTAGATGCCCTGTTGCATCTACCCGGCCCATTACATCATATGCAAAAGGTTATCAGAGTGGTAGTAAAGATAAAAAATCGCGTAGTGGGAAATGTTAGTGATTGAATAAAAAGCCCCTCGGATTGACCAACCGAGGGGGCATGTCATTGTTAAGCCACCGGTCTGCTTTCGCATAATTCTTTATTTAATATATTAAGGCGGATACGGCGAATTCTCAGGCCTGTAATTTCGGCCACCTCAAGCCGGTGTCCGGGTAGTTCCACTTTGTCTCCCACCCGGGGTCGTTTGCCCAGTTTGCCGAAAACGTATCCACCCAGGGTGTCATACTCATTTTCATCATCCAGGGGCAGGCAAAACATTTCCGCTGCTTCCTCCAGCGGCAAGCGACCATCCACCAGAAAAGCACCGTCCTTTTCCGGAGCTACTTCCGGCTGTTCATGGTCGAATTCGTCCTGTATTTCACCCACCAATTCCTCCAGCACGTTTTCCATGGTTACAATACCGGCAGTACAGCCGTATTCGTCCACCACCAGGGCCATGTGCTGGTGGCTTTGTTGAAAGTCACGCAGTAATTTATCTAAATGCAGGCCTTCGGGAATAATCATAATGTTACGTTTTATATCGTCAAGGCTGGAATCATCATTTAGTTGAAAAAGCTCTTTAATGTGAACCAGGCCCACCACATTATCCGTATTTCCATCACAAAGGGGGAAGCGGGTGTGGCCTGAGTGTAGGGCTTTATGCTTGTTTTCCGCCAAGCTTTTCCTGTAGTCCAAAAATACAACCTCAGGCCTGGGAACCATGATATCCTTTACCACTTTCTTTTCAAATTCAAAAACATTTTGCAGCAGGCGCCACTCATCTGTATCCAAGTGGCCGCCACGATAACTTTCGGAAACCAACATTTGCAATTCTTCCTCGTTGTGGCTTTTCTCATGCTCGCTGGCCGGCTGTACACCTATCTTTCGTAGTATTCCGTTGGCTGTACCGTTAAAAAGCACGATGCCGGGGTAAAAAAGATAGTAGGAAAGGCGCATAGGTATAGCCAGCCAAAGAGTTACCGCCTCGGCCCGTTGTATGGCCAGGGATTTCGGTACCAATTCGCCAAATACTACATGTAAAAATGTTACCAGGGTAAAGGCGATGATGAATGAAATGGAATGCAGGGCAGCGGAGGAGGTTATGCCGAATACTACAAGCAAAGGTTCCAACAGTTTAGCTACCACCGGCTCGCCCAGCCAGCCCAGACCCAGACTGGATATGGTAATGCCCAGTTGGGATACGGAAAGATAGGAGTCAATGTTATTTACACAGACCTGGGCAATTTTGGCCCTGCCGTTACCCTCGGCAACCAATTGGGCCAGGCGGGTAGGTCTTACTTTAACAAAGGCAAATTCCGCCGCGACAAAAACTGCGTTTAAAAACACCAGAAAAAGAGCCAGTAAAATTTTTAACGCAATCAAAATACTGAATGACGTGCCGTCATCCATGGTGATTGATTCACTCTCCTTTATATTGCATATTTACTATCTAATTATTATTATATTTTAACAGATTAATTAAATTAAACAAAACTTCCGCTATACCTTTTAAAGTTAGAAAAAGGCCAAAATTCACTGGTTTTTAGTGCTGTTACAGTTACTTGTTCATGCTATCTTCACCGCCTGAGCTGGGACTTATGTCTGCCGGCCAATCTATGTATTAAAAAATATGTAACTAAATATATGGGAAGACATTAACGGGTATGACGGTTATTCCCCGCAACAGAATACTACAGGTCTGTATGGGGAAAATAGAATATGATTTTGATTAAAGAATAAAAAACAAGGAGATACACCCTGTGACTAAAAAAGGAGAACCCAACCGGTTAATCCATGAGAAATCACCATATTTATTGCAGCACGCTTATAATCCAGTCGATTGGTTCCCCTGGGGTGATGAAGCATTCAATAAGGCCAGAGAGGAAGATAAACCCGTATTTCTCTCTATTGGCTATTCTACCTGTCACTGGTGTCACGTAATGGAAAGAGAATCCTTTGAGGATCGAGAGGTAGCGGATGAATTAAACCGCCATTTTGTATCCATAAAAGTAGATAGGGAGGAACGCCCTGATATCGACCAGATATACATGACTGTATGCCAGGCCTTGACCGGCCAGGGAGGCTGGCCGCTGACGGTGATTATGACTCCCGATAAAAAACCTTTTTTCGCCGGTACTTATTTTCCTAAACACTCCCGCTGGGGCCGGGCCGGACTGCTGGATATATTGAAGCAGGTGGCTGATAAGTGGGCCAGTGACAGAGAGAAGCTTGTCCAAACCAGCCACATGATTACGGAACAGGTACAGTTCACACCAGGTCACCGCCTGGCGGGTGAATCGGCGGCTGACATAACCGCCCGGGCTTACAACCAGTTCCGGCAATCCTTTGACAAGCGATATGGCGGTTTTGGCGCCGCCCCCAAGTTTCCCACACCCCATAACCTGCTTTTTTTAATGCGCTACTGGAAACAGACCGGGGAAGAAACCGCTCTTCACATGGCAGAAAAAACATTGCATTCCATTTACCGGGGTGGCATTAACGATCATATCGGTTTTGGCTATGCCCGCTACTCCACCGACGAAAAGTGGCTGGTGCCCCACTTCGAGAAAATGTTATACGATAATGCGCTGCTGGCCCTGGCATTTCTGGAAGCTTACCAGGCCACCCAAAACGAATTTTATGCCGAAGCGGCACGTCAAATATTTACCTACGTGCTCAGAGATATGACCCACCCCGAAGGAGGATTCTACTCTGCCGAGGATGCCGACTCCGAAGGGGTGGAGGGAAAATTTTATGTTTGGAGACCTGCTGAAGTGCGTCAGGTTCTAGGCAGTGAAAATGGAGATTTTTTTTGCAAGGTTTATGACATTACCGAAAATGGTAACTTCGAAGGACAGAGCATACCCAATTTAATAAAGGCTTTGCCGGAAGAGCAAGCCCGGGCAATGGGCATGGAAACCCAAGCGTTACTGCAATTGCTGGAGGAATGCAGGCAAAAACTTTACGACTACCGGGATCAAAGGATACATCCTTTTAAAGATGATAAAATACTGACGGCCTGGAACGGATTGATGATCACCGCACTGGCCCGGGGAGCCGCCGTGCTGGGGGACGGGCGTTACCGGAAGGCCGCAGAAAATGCGTTACAGTTTATTCAGCAAAAACTGCAAAGGCAGGATGGCCGGTTGCTGGCTCGCTACCGGGACGGTGAATCCAGCTTTAACGGGTACCTGGACGATTACGCCTTTTTGATTTGGGGTCTAATAGAACTATACCGGGCAACTTTTCAGGCCACATACCTGACCCGGGCTATTGAACTAACTCACCAGGTGCGAGAATTGTTCTGGGATGAGCAGCAAGGGGGATTCTTTTTCTATGGTGCCGATTCCGAGCAGCTGATTGCCCGGCCCAAGGAGATATATGACGGGGCCATGCCGTCGGGCAATTCCGTAATGGCTTTGAACCTGCTGCAATTGGCCGCTATAACCGGTGACGCGGAACTGGATGAACTGGCCCGGCGCCAGATAGATGTTTTTGCCGGAGCAGCCAGCGAGTATCCCAGGGGATACGCGCATTTTATGACCGCCCTTTTATTTGCTGCCGGGCCTACCAGCGAAATTGTCATTACAGGGCGCAGGGAAGACCCGCAGGTGACGGAAATGTTACGTCTGGCCCAGCGGCAATATTTGCCGGGCGCTGTGCTCATCTACCGGCCCGAGGGGGATGGTAAAGGTCAGGAGGATGGCCTGATTGGAGAACTGGCACCATTCACCAGGGAGCAAAAAGCCATTGACGGGCAGGCTACTGCTTATGTTTGCCGGGACCGGGCCTGCCGTAAACCGGTAACGGATACGGCGGATCTGGAAAGCCTTTTGCATTAGCCGGCACTAATTTTTCAAACCCCTGCGGCTGCATAACGGTTTTTATACAACGTTCGAAAGCACTCCCGTTGTAAAAGCGAGAGTGCTTTTTCTTGATGGGTGGATTGAGCCCGGTTTTTATTGTTCAATTCACCCCGGTGGCAGTAATGCTTCTTTTTGAACCATTTGATTTGCATATAACTTTCTGGGTTACAATATCGGAAAATAATACCAGGCCATCTGTTTGGGCAACATGGATTACGTTGGCTGACTGTTTGCATTGAGGTAAAATGGCTGCCAGCATATTTTCTTTTTTTAAAATGCATTCCGGGTTAAACACAACATCTTCCTGCCCGTCAAAAATGGCTATATAAAAAATGCCCGCTTCCACCAGGTTCTGAAAAAAGTGGGTGCCGTAGGACAGCTCAGGTGTAAATCCCGCGTCGCAGAAGGCTATCTCGCATATAACCGACATGTTGCACAGCTCTGAAAAATGCACTGGTACGCCCAGCGACGGTGTGCTGGTCCCCCACCTGCCCGGACCCACCAGCATGACGCTTTTCCCTTTCAGTGCCGTATTTAGCAGGCCAACCTGCCTGGCCACCGCCCATTTACTCTGCTCATTACGTTCCGCATAAGCCTGCGCATTTACATAAACAACATAATCAACAGGTAAACGCACGTTTCCGCCCATAAAATTACCCCGCGTTGAGAAGAAACAGTCTCGTTCGTCCACCAGTTCGGGCATCTGCACCGCAGTACCCAGACCCCTGGTTCGCAACGGGCGGCATTGCAGAAGATTGATCTTAAAGCGGTTATCGGCAGTAAAATTGACTGTGAACTCAATGTCCACAGGGTAATCATAAACCCGGGACAACAGTGCCAGCATATCTCGCATTAGGTCCGGGAATTCAGTATCTTTAAGCAGTTTATAAAAATCAAGAATATACGCCAGGTGGTTGCCGGTATAACCAAGTTCGCGCAGCCGGTTGGCTGTCGGGTAATCCCAAGAAGCAAACAGGTTTTTGTCTGCTTTGAGATCATCGTTGACAATCTCATCCCAGCTTTGGCTGGTTAATGTGTTTTTTTTCAAAGAAAGCACATCAACATAGCGCTGGGAATATTTTTTTCTATCCTCACAGCTTACCGGGGGCGTGCGTAGAGGGTTATCCAAGCAAACAATTTTGGCATAATCGCCGGTGGTTCTTTCCACCGCCCTGGTACCAAGCCCGAAGACCAGGCGCAGCATTCCTGCGTTCATATCTATGCTTTTATCCCAGACATAAAGGTTGGATGAGTTACCCACCCCCGCCAAGTGAGGGAAAAACCTTTCCTTATGATAATCCCCGGACACCCGTTGCACCAGGATGGCCATTTGTTCATCCTTATCAAAAAGCCCCCGGTTCATTCGGTAGGCCAGCGCATCCTCGTTCATAGTGCTGGCATAAACGGTGCGGATCGCCTGTTCAAAGGCGGCGAAGCGTTCTTCGGGCGTACCCTGGTTTACGCAAAACACGCTTTCATATTTCCCCGCAAAGGTGTTACCGTAATTATCTTCCAAAAGGGAACTGGAACGTACAATAACAGGTGATTGCCCGAAGTATTCAAGCATGCGCATAAATTCTTCCCGTATGGGCTCCGAGAACTTACCATTTAAAATTTTTTGTTTCAATTCAGGCGCGTATTTAAAAAAACCTTCTTTGGTCTTTTGCTTGGTGCGTAGCTTCCAGCAACCGTTTTGCACCAGATAGGTATAGTAAACATCCGACCCTATATAGTAAGAGTCATGAGGCTCCAAAAAAGGGGTAAAACGGTTATGGCCTTCCTGCTCCAAAATTTTTCGCGCCAGCAGCATACCCACGCTTTTACCTCCGATAAAGCCCGATCCCACTACTCTGGTTGCTATGTTTAAAATATCCCTCAAGGTAAAATACCGGTCGCACAGATCGAACATTCTGGACTCGCTGCCGATGAGCAGTTTCATTAATAACCTTTTGGCCTTTTCCTGTTCTTCCAACCCGAGAGTCAGCGCAAATCTTGCCTTGTTAAAAACAACATCCCAGTAATCCAATCTTTCCCCAACGCGGTTAATACTGGAGAACAACTCGGCGGCTTCAGAACTGGCTGTGATACAGACGGCTTCCTGGTCCTGAATTAAATGCGGGAAAAACATGGTGGGCGAATAACGCTTCCAGACTTTAAGGGGATGAACATAAAATTTGTTCTTCACATGGTATAAATCCAGCAACAACTGTGTCGTTTCACGGATACAAGCTATGGTGCTGTAGGTGTGTACATTGCGTTTAATGGCAAAGTAAGCTAGGGTATCAAATTCATGCAAAAGGGGACAGGACACCTTGAAAAAGTTGCTGATCATTAAATCTGAGTACCAGTATTCCAGTAAATCACTGAGGCAGTCAAATACATAAAAGGTTTCTTGTCCTTCTTGTTCCACCAGGCTGTGCACCGCCGTGGCAAAACCTTCAAATCCCTTTTGTGCATCCAGGTGATATACTTTAATCTCCGGACTTTCTTTCAACAGCGGAGCGTGCCTGCCAAAACGAACGTAAACCAGTTTTCTTTGGTCCAGCCTGGCCTGTACTGCATAGGGTTCAACGATTTTCCGGTAATCGGAGACTTCATCCACCTGCCATACCACATTATCACCCAGTCGCAGCATGTCAATGGCCTGATCAAAACCCTTCAAGCCCGTGCTTACCTTATTGTTGATACCCATAGCGCGCACCTCCCTAATCACAAGGTGCCAATCCAACCTAAAATACGAAAGTGGAGATAATATTAACGATAAAAACCTAACTGGAGAGATATACGGTTGGCGGCTTCGATAATAAGTTTTATCAGTTCAGCCCGGGGAAAACTCTGGCTAATGCGGGTAGCTGGCCCGGATACGCTAATGGCAGCAATGGTTTTACCCTCATGATTACGAACGGGCGCTGCCACGCACTGTACTCCTTCTTCCAGTTCACCAAAATCAATAGCATAATTCTGTTGTTTAACTTTAGCTAATTCTTTTTTAAACAGTTCGGAATCAGTAATGGTACGATCGGTATATTTATAAAACTTGTTTTTCTTGACAATTTGGTTCAGTTCGCCCGGGGGAAGGGAGGCCAGCAGCACCTTGCCGCTGGCCGTGCAGTAAGCCGGCCCTCTGGTCCCGGGCTTTGCAAACATTTTTACTATATTGGGTGATTCTACTTGATCTATATAAACTACCTCACCACGGTTGAGTACAGAAAGATTGGCCGTTTCATTGCACCTATCCACCAGTTCTTTAAGATAGGGTTTGGCAATAGAGCGAATGTCCAGATTATACAGAGCAGCATTACCTATTTCAAATGTTTTGAGGCCCAGACGGTAACGACCCTGATTGGGCTCTTGCTCCACAAACCCGGCAACAATTAGTGTATTGAGCAGACGGTGTACCGTACTGATGTTCAGTCCTAATTTAACGCTGAGCACGGTTAGTGCTATTGGTTCCCTGTGCCTGGCCAAAGCTTCTAAAATGGCCAGGGAACGATCCACCGACTGTACCGTTTTTGTTTTTCGTTCATTGCCCGTTGACATGGGACAACCTCTCCTTAAACTCCCCTTGTTTACATCTATGAATTAGCCCAGTATTTTTTCAACTTCTTCGGCATCTAAATCCATGATATAGGGTATGCCGGTAACCTGCGCCGCTTCTCGGGTAATGCTGGCCAAGTCATCTCTGGTGATATAATCAATGCTGAACTTGCGGGCACCGCACATTAGCTGCTGCAAGCCCACGGCCAGACGATCGAAGTAATTGTAAACGCCCATAGCGCTGGTGGGAATCCTTGCTACATCTTCGCCATATTGCTGTTTCAAGGTTGTACTGGCGGTAAATATTTGCTCAACGGTATTGCCGTAACGCTTGGTTATATCAGCGGGTACCTTGCCTTCTTTAATGTAACTGCCAATGGTTTTGCCAACCATAGCAGCGGCCAGCGGGGCGCGTGCCATGCCGATGGCTTTAACATATGGCGCAGCCAAGGCCAGGCCTTTATACATATGATCTTCCAGAGAAAAGCCGCCGGCCACAGCTACCTTGGGCACATACATGCCTTTGGCTTTGATACGTTCCATGTATTGATAAAGTAGTGACTCCAGGTAGACAGTGGGCACACCCCACTCGTTCATCATCCTCCACGGGCTCATACCTGTACCGCCACCGGCACCATCAACGGTCAAAAGATCTATTTTAGCCAGCGAAGCGAATTTAACGGCCCGGGCCAGGTCCGCCGGGCGATAAGCACCGGTTTTCAGCATAACGTGTTTGGCCCCCAGGCCGCGCAATTCAGATACCCGGGTCATAAATGATTCCTCATCAACCATGCCAATTCTAGAATGACGTTCAAATTCTTTTACTGTCCCCTGTGCATAGCCTTGTTGTACATCAGGGTTTTCCGGATCCGGATATACAATATAGCCGCGGGATTTGAGTTGCCGGGCTCTTTCCAGAGAGGGAAGCTTAACTTCACCGCCAATATCTTTGGCACCCTGGCCCCACTTGATTTCCACAGCTTCTACGCCCAGGTCGTTTATCACATACTCGGCTACCCCAAGGCGTGTATCTTCAACGTTAAACTGCACCACAATGGCACCGTATCCGTTATACCATTCTCTAAACAGCTTTACCCGGCGTTCCATGTCAGGGGATTTAACCACGCGGCCATTTTTTATTTCCCCATCGGGGTCCATACCACAGACATTTTCACCAATGGTCAGGACAATACCTGATATGGCTGCGCCAATGGCCAAGCCTTCCCAGTTGTCTTTGGCCACCTGAGTGGAACCAAGGCCGGGTATTACAATGGGCAGTTTAAGTTTAATAGTATTTGTAGAGCCGATTTCCGTTTCCAGATTGACTGCCGGAAAGGTAGCTTTATCGCTATCTGCTTCGATGCCATATGCACCAACAGCTGTGCCCATAATGTTCAAGTGGGATAAATCAACCGGGTAATCCTTTTGGGAAGCGCTGGTTGTACAGCCAAATGGCTGCGGATAAATGAGTTCACGTCCCCGGTATGCTGATTTGCCTACTTCGCAAAGGCCGGGGCAGCCGTCTAGGCAGGTTGCGCACAAGCCACTGGAGGAACAAACATTACCCGGTGTTCTGTTTTTGGTGAGTGTCGCTGCACTGGCATTGATCCCGTTACTATAACCCATTAATAATCAGACCTCCTATGTCTATTGGTGTACATCGCTGTACATTTCCACGTTGTGAAATTATATTTCACGTTTCTTAAGACATTTTAGACCCTGACGGTTAATTAGTCAATAGAAACAACTTTCACCATATGAAAAACTTAAAGCTCAAAAACCGCAATAATACTTGAATATTGCATACAGCATGTAAAGCTGTGTTATTTCATATTGTGGAAAGCATTTAACATGTAGCGGTAATAAAAACAAAAATTAATGATATTGAATTTCACATGGTGGAAAACTATTTAAGTGAAAGGGCGTAGTGGAGCGGTAAGGGATGGTAATGCTTGATTATGTTCCAGGTAAAATTTAATAATGCCCGATTAAATAATGTGTGCAATGGACATGTATTGACATGTATTAATAATGGGGAAAAGATAAATTAGCAAAAAAATAAAAATGGATAAGAATTAATATAGGCTTTTGCTTTTATTGTAGAAAGAAAGTAAACTAAAAAAAGAGAGCTAAAGCCTATAAATAGGCACCATGCTCTCTTTTTACTAAATTAAGCAAAATAATCTTTACTATCCATTAACCAATTACAGTATCATTACTTTTTATTCAGACGCCGTTAATTCCCGTCATAGCCCAACTGAATGGATATTGTTTTGGCGGCGTTCTTTACAGCATCAACCAACTCATTCTTGATAAACGCCGTAGTTATACGAATATTAGGCCCTGAAATGCTCAGAGCCGCTACAACCTGGCCTTTAAAATTGTAAATTGGTGCCGCCACGCACCGTACTCCCTCGTCTCGTTCCCCAAGGTCCAGGGCATATCCATCCTGTTTAACCCGGTTAAGCTCTTTTAAAAGCAGTTCAGGATCAGTTATGGTTTCATTGGTGAATTTCCTTAATGCCATGTTGTATACCATATCTTTTAGCTTGTCCTGGGGTAAACTTGATAGTAAGACTTTTCCTGATCCCGTGCAATGGGCAGGACCGCGATTGCCTGTGCGGGCAAACATCCTGACGACCACTATATTGGTAGATTCTACCTGGTCTACATATACCACTTCGGATCCATCCAGAGTGGCCAAGTTAACAGTTTCATTATACCTTTGCTGCAAATCTTCCATGACCGGGCGGGCCACAGAGCGCAAATCTTTGAAATAGGTTGCCGCGCTGCCTATTTGAAATGCCTTTATCCCCAACCGGTATTTGCTGTTTTCGGTATCTTGTTCCACAAAGCCTCTCTGCATCATGGTGTATAAAAGCCGGTGGCTGGTTCCCAGGGTAAGGTTTGTCCTTTGAGCTATTTCGGTAATAGTAATTGGAACACCCGCCTCGGCCAGAGTTTCCAATATAAATAAAGCTCTTTCCACTGCTTGAACTGTTTTGGTATCATCTCCGTTAGTATTTTGTTTAGCCATTTAAATCGTATCTCCTTACCCAAATAATACTTGATAAAATAATACCTTCTAACCTTTAAAGATTGTATACAAAACACGAAGGGGTTGTCAAGGAACTAAAGCTTTTGAAATATTCAAGGTTGCGGTTAAGTATTATGTATACCATCCTTCAAGTTAAGCTAAAAAACTTTTCTTTTCTTTTGCATTGTGATAATATATTTCACGATAAAAAAATGTTTTTTTGAAATGCCATTCCGAAATAAAATAATAAATTGCCATTATAATCTATTTTTAGATTTTAACTGGTTGAATGGTGGAATAGCATTCATGATAACCGCGTGTTAATTTACGACGGCGACAAGGGCGGCGTAATACTCAATCTTAAGGGATTATTCAGTAATGAGTTATTACAATTAAGCCGTGGGTATATTAGATTCATAAATTTGTTGCCTCGAAATTGAACATTCCGGCTTTGGATGTAAATACCACCCATAAATCATGGAATGGATGAGCACAGCACCAGTACCAGCAAAACGTTTAGGAGGTTTATTTAGCATGTCCTATGTACAAAATGTCCTCGAACAGGCAATCAAGCGCAATCCCGGTGAAGTTGAATTTCACCAGGCTGTGAAAGAAGTATTAGATTCCCTAGAACCAGTATTAGTTCAACGCCCGGAGTATGAGAGGGCTGGAATTCTGGAAAGAATTATTGAACCGGAAAGGCAAATCCTTTTTCGTGTACCCTGGGTGGATGATCAGGGAAAAGTGCAAGTCAACCGTGGCTTCCGGGTTCAATTCAATAGTGCCATTGGACCCTATAAAGGTGGGATTCGTTTCCACCCGTCCGTTTACATCGGCATCATTAAATTCCTGGGCTTCGAGCAAATATTCAAAAACTCTTTAACCGGGCTTCCCATCGGCGGCGGTAAAGGCGGCAGCGATTTTGACCCGAAAGGAAAATCCGATGGTGAGGTAATGAGGTTCTGCCAAAGCTTCATGAACGAGCTTTATCGCTATATCGGTGCTGACACTGACGTCCCCGCCGGTGATATTGGAGTGGGCGGTCGTGAAGTAGGCTACATGTATGGGCAGTACAAGAAGCTTACCGGTTTGTACGAAGGTGTCCTGACCGGAAAAGGCCTGACCTATGGCGGTAGCCTCGCCCGGACAGAGGCTACCGGTTATGGCTTGGTCTACATAATGGAAGAGGCTCTCCAAACCAAAGGCAGGTCCTTTGAAGGAGCAACTGTAGTTATTTCAGGTTCCGGTAACGTTGCAATATATGCCACCGAAAAGGCACAGCAACTAGGCGCCAAAGTTGTTGCCCTTAGTGATTCAAACGGTTTTGTGTACGACAAGGACGGTATTAAACTCGCCACTGTGAAGCGTTTGAAGGAAGTTGAGCGCAAACGTATCAGAGAATATGTCAAGGAGCACCCGGAAGCCGAATATCATGAAGGCTGCCAGGGAATTTGGACCATTCCGTGTGATATCGCACTTCCTTGTGCTACACAAAATGAATTGAACGGCGAAGCTGCAAAAACCCTTGTCAAGAATGGCACCTTCGCAGTTGGTGAAGGCGCTAACATGCCTTCGACTCCCGAGGCTACCGGTGTATTTCTAGCCAGCAAAATAATTTATGTCCCTGCCAAAGCTGCAAACGCGGGCGGTGTGGCATGTTCAGCCCTGGAGATGTCCCAGAACAGCATGAGATATTCCTGGACCTTTGAAGAAGTTGATGCTAAGCTTAAAAATATTATGAGCGGCATATACAACAATATCAATGCGACCGCTAAAGAATTCGGCATGGAAGGCAATTTGGTTGCCGGAGCAAACATTGCCGGGTTCCTCAAAGTTGCTGATGCCATGATGGCACAGGGTGTCGTGTAATCGTATAAACGTGATAATAAATTCTTAGAGATAGATTTTAATTATTGCGAAACTTGGCTTTTACTAAAGTTTTTACATCATGAAACAAAAAAACATTGATTTACCCAAACGCATTGATATAATTTATATTGAAAAGAACAGTCAAACGGATACAACGACGTGTCCACGAACTGGCAATGATTGCCCTGTGCAGTATATAATATTACCTGCACGGGCATTTTTATTTTGCTATACAGGGGGCGGCCTCTTATGGGTGAAAACAGGGTTATATTAATAGATGCCGATAGCGTTTGGCGTAAAAACGTCAAGGCAATGCTCACCAAGTACGGCCACTGGGTAGTTGGAGAGGCCGGTGACGGTCTGAGTGCAATAAAACTGGTGCGTACAAGAGAGCCGGACCTGCTGATTATAGATGCCGCTCTACCGGGCGGCATAGACGGTCTACAGGTGGCTAAAATAGTCCATGAGGACAAATTGGCCCCGGTGATTGCCACCAGTACCTCGGGACAACAAGGGGTACTGGAAAAGGCCAAGGAAGCTAGAGTTTTTGCACTGCTAATCAAGCCGTTGGAGGAATCATCACTGTTACCGGCGGTGGAGTTGGCTCTGTCTAATTATCAGGAAATTACCGCATTGGAAAAAAAAATCAAGGATTTGCAGGAAACATTGGAAACCAGGAAAATCTTAGAGAGAGCAAAAGGTATTTTAATGGAAACCCAGGGTTTGACTGAAGCCGAAGCCTTTAAACGTATGCAACGCCAGAGTATGAACAAGCGGGTGAGCATAAGGCTGGTGGCTGAAGCGGTAATTATGGCCTATTCATTAAATAAACAATAAAAAATGCTGGCTTTTTGTCATACTTATGCTATACTACTATAGGGTAGAAATTTAGCTACATTATTTATTAGGAAAAATAAAATAATAAAGGATACAATGGCGTATCATAAATATGGGGCAACGAGGCCCACATGGCAGTCTGTTTTCAAATTCTGCCGGTGTGGGCTTTTTTTTATAAAATTGGCTGAGGATAGCCATTGTTCCTCCTACCTAATAAGGAGAGGTGTGACAAACAGTGCCTGTACTTACCAGTGACGATGTGCGCACAATGGCCAGCGAATACGGTGTTAAATTTGTACGATTGCAGTTTACTGATATTTTTGGTGTCCTGAAAAATGTTTCCATAACTGTAGAGCAATTGGAAAAAGCCTTAAATAATGAGCTTATGTTTGACGGTTCTTCAATTGAAGGATTTGTGCGCATAGAAGAGTCCGATATGTACCTGCATCCCGATCCGTCAACATTCGTGGTTTTTCCGTGGAGACCAAGGGACGGTGCGGTAGCCAGGCTGATATGTGATATTTACAATGCCGACGGTACACCCTTTATCGGCGATCCTCGTTATGTTTTGCGCCGGGCCATCGCCGAGGCCGAGGAAATGGGCTATTCAATGAATGTTGGTCCTGAGGCGGAATTTTTCCTGTTCCATGTGGATGAGGAAGGAAAGCCCACCACCGTTACCCATGACCGTGCGGGTTATTTCGATATGACCCCGGTGGATTTGGGTGAAAACGCCCGCCGGGATATGGTACTTACTCTACAGGAGATGGGTTTTGAGATTGAGGCCTCTCACCACGAAGTGGCACCGGGCCAGCATGAAATTGATTTTAAGTATTCCGATGCACTGGACATCGCTGATAAAATAGTTACTTTTAAGTTTGTGGTGCGTACAATAGCCCAGCGGCACGGACTGCATGCCACTTTCATGCCCAAACCGGTCTTTGGCATTGCCGGGTCAGGTATGCATTTAAACCAGTCACTGGTAAAAGACGGCACCAATGCCTTTTATGATCCCAACCAACCAAACCAACTCAGTCAGGAATGCCTTTATTACATAGGGGGATTAATAAAACATGCTCCCGCCATAACGGCCATTACCAACCCTACGATAAATTCTTACAAAAGGTTGGTATCGGGCTATGAGGCACCGGTATATATAGCTTGGTCCTATCGCAACCGCAGTCCGTTGATCAGGGTCCCTGCCAAGCGGGATCAGTCCACACGCATAGAGCTACGTAGTCCCGACCCGTCCTGCAACCCGTACCTGGCTCTGGCGGTGTGCCTGAAGGCCGGGCTTGATGGTATAAAAAATAAGATCACTCCGCCTACTCCCTGTGATCGTAATATATACGAGCTCACTCCGCTTGAACGTAATGAGCTTGGTATTGCAGTACTACCGGAAAGTCTAAAGGACGCTCTTCATGAGCTGTCCATCGACACGGTGATAGCAGATGCCCTTGGACCGCATGTAATGAAGCGATTCATGGAAGCAAAGCACATTGAATGGGACAACTACCGGTTACAGGTGCATCCCTGGGAACTGGCACAATATCTTACCAAGTTTTAAGTCAAAGCGGTATATCAAAGATTCATAGAGCAGGTGGTTCTTGAATCAACCTGTTTTGTGAATCTTTTTCTTTTGGCAAATTAATATTTGGGCGGGCTTTCTATATGTGTTAAAATATCTATAACTATTGCAACATAAACCAAAGTTTTTCATTTCTGTGCCGTACAGATAAAATCTTAAAACTTGGATTTTATGACAATCCAATTGACTAAGAGATGGAGGGGTTTTTTTATGACACATACTCTGGCAGTGCTCGTTGTTAATAAACCAGGTGTTTTAGCTCGTATTGCAGGGTTATTAAGCAGGCGTGTATTTAATATTGAAAGTATCGCTGCCGGCTATACCGAAGAACCCGATGTTACTAGAATAACCATTGTAGTTAACGGGGATGAGCGGGAGTTGAAGCAAGTTATTCATCAACTTTCCAAACTGGTGGACGTTATCAAAATCACCAAATTGGAGGACCGCGAATCCATAGAAAGGGAACTAGCTTTGATAAAGGTCCAGGCTAATCCTGAAAGACGCCGGGATATAGTGGATATAGTAGAAATTTTCCGCGCCAATATAGTGGACGTGGGCAAAGAAACCATGGTAATCCAAATTATTGGTGATGAACAAAAGATAAGCGCATTTACCCATGTGCTGGAACACCAGGGTATTGTTGAAATGGTACGTACCGGAAAAATTGCTCTTTCAAGACAACCTTACGCAGCAAAGGATGAAAAATAAGGAATGTGTTGACATAAGGTGGCTATCTGTGTATATAATAATCTATATTTGTTTTATATAAACTGTGTATACTGGGGGTTGTTGCAGGTGGCACAAGTAAAGCGTATCATGATCAGCCTGCCGGATTATTTGTTAACCGAAATAGATTGTATTGCAGCCGCTGAAAAGCAAAACCGGAGCGAATTTGTCCGGGAGGCCATGAAGCTTTACCTAGCCGAGCGAAGACGTCGCATGTTGAGGGAACAAATGAAAAAAGGATATGTAGAAATGGCCACCATAAACCTGGCTTTGGCCATTGAACAGTACAGACTGGAATCAGAGGTGGCCCCGGAATTTGAAGATTCTGTGGCGGGAGGCAAAAGATAATGCAAATACGCCGTGGTGAGATTTATTATGCCGACCTCAGCCCGGTGGTGGGGTCGGAACAGGGGGGAACGCGACCGGTATTAATACTGCAAAACGATATTGGCAATCAGTACAGCCCAACAACCATTGTTGCCGCAATTACCTCCCAAATATCCAAAGCCAAACTTCCCACTCATGTAGAGCTACCGGCGGAGAGGGACGGGTTAGGTAAAAATTCAGTAATACTTTTGGAACAGATTCGCACCATAGATAAAAGCCGGCTGTTGGAAAAGGTGACTTCGTTGCAAAACGAAATGATGGTAAAAGTTAAACAAGCAGTGGAAATCAGTCTGGGCCTCGTGGACATCTAATACATACATATTTTTGTTTTGGCATATAAAGTATACATACCCATAAAAATAGAGTCGCTGCCATAGAAGGTGGCGGCTTTATTTGTTTCCCACCACCTGGAATATCTCGCCCTGTCCGACTGTCATATTACCTATATCGAAGTACTTTATATTACGTCATAATGAATTATATTGACCATATATTTTTATAAGCGAAAGGGGGTTCTACTTCATGTACCCGCAAATTGGAATTACATGTAGTTATAACGGAGATGTCAGGATGTTTACCATTGGTGAGGATTATGTGCATGCGGTTCAAGCAGCAGGCGGAATACCTGTACTTATACCTCACCGCGATAGTGATCAGGTAGGTGCCCTTTTAACCAGATTGGATGGTTTGCTACTGTCAGGCGGGGGGGACATTGATCCCTGCTATTTTGGCCAGGAGCCGCTACCGGTAAATGGTTTTATTGATCCTTTGCGGGACAGCTTTGAAATACCAATGACCCGCAAAGCTCTAGAACTGGGTATGCCGGTTTTAGGTATCTGCAGGGGTATGCAGGTACTTAATGTAGCTGCTGGAGGTAGCGTTTGCCAGGACTTGAGTTTATTAATAAATAATCCATTACAGCACATGCAACAGGCACCACGCTGGTATCCCACCCATAATATTAAACCGGTCAAAGGTTCACAGTTACACAACATCCTGAATAGGGACGTTGTAAGAGTGAACTCTTTTCACCACCAAATGGTGGATGTTATAGGGAAAGATTTGGTCATATCGGCACTGGCTGAGGATAGAGTTGTAGAGGCTATTGAACATGCAAATGAAAAATTTTTTGCTCTAGGAGTGCAGTTCCATCCCGAGAATATGTATGATAAATATCCTTTGCTTTCAAACATATTTATGGCTTTTATTGAGGCATCCACTCGTTTTTTGTCAAATAAAAAATAGATGATGATAAAGGAAAACAAATAGTAATTATAGAAAGTACAACTATAACGAAAAGTATTAGCAATGATTAGAGGAAGTAATTGGAGATGAAGCAATGCAGGCTATTATCAACGGTAAAATTTGGACCATGCATGGAGAGTTCCTGCCACAAGGCACTGTGCTCATTGAAAATGGCAAAATAGCCGCTGTGGGGGAAAATGTTACTATCCCCAGCGATATTGATATAGATATATACGATGCTACGGGCATGGTGGTCATGCCAGGTTTTATTGATGCTCATACACACCTGGGTATATTAGAGGAAGTATTTGAAGAAGGGGACGACTTAAATGAAATAACCGATCCCATTACACCACATTTAAGGGCTATAGACGCCATCAATCCCATGGATATAGCCTTTCAAGACGCGCTGCAAGCCGGAATAACCACTGTGGTCACAGGCCCTGGCAGTGCCAATATACTGGGTGGGGAAATGGTGGCCATGAAGACCTGCGGCAGTATAGTGGACGATATGGTGATTTGTTGTCCTGCGGGTTTAAAGGCTGCATTGGGGGAAAATCCCAAGCGTGTCTACGGGCCCAACAAAAAAACGCCGGTTACCAGAATGGCTTCCGCCGCATTGTTAAGGGAATCGCTGGTACGCGGCCAGCAGTATTTGGAAAAACAGAACCGGGCACTGCTGGGAAAGGGCGACCCTCCGGAGCGAGACCTGAAAATGGAGTCCGTAGCTCGGGTATTGCGCCGGGAAATACCTTTACGGGTGCACGCGCACCGGGCGGATGATATTATGACAGCCCTGCGCATTGGCCGCGAATTTAACCTGCGCATGGTAATAGAGCACTGTACCGAAGGTCATTTGGTGGCAGACAGGTTAGCCGCATCAGGAGTGCCGGCAGTGGTCGGCCCGGTACTGACCAATCGCTCTAAAGTAGAGCTTATGGGCCACACGTTGAAAACCGCATCGGCACTGGCCCGGCATGGCGTAAACTTTGCCATTATGACCGATCACCCGGTGGTACCTGTCCAATACCTGCCCATTTCCGCCGGGTTAACCACCCGGGGGGGATTATCCGAAAAACAGGCGCTGCGCGCCATAACCAGTGGCGCTGCCAGTATTCTGGGGTTGGAGGATCGCATCGGCAGCATTACACCGGGGAAAGATGGAGATATCGTGGTACTTAGCGGTCACCCCTTTAATCTCACCACCGTTGTGAAAAGGGTTTATGTGGGTGGTAAAATAATCGATATTAATTAATATCTGTAAAAAAAACATAGCTAAAGGAAGGGTTTTACATATCCACTGTCGAAAAAAAATAGGTACATGTAATAAATATACTCAATTTCAATCATATGTCACTTTTTGCATAAACAAGGGAGTGTGGGGCTTTATGGGCTCAAATTGCTTAGATATTTTGGTGGTGGATGATCAACCCGGAGTTCGTTATTTGCTCGACATTGTTATCAAGGAGCTTGGTCACCGGGCACATTCCGCCGAAAACGGCCTTGAGGCAGTGGAAAAGGTTCGCGCTTTACGACCGGATCTTGTTTTTATGGATGTGCGCATGCCCATAATGGATGGTTTGGAGGCATTGGGTAAAATAAAAAAAATGTTTCCAGATACGCGGGTCGTTATAATGACCGCTTACGGATCCGAAGATACTATTTACCAGGCTCAAAAACAAGGGGCTTTACGCTGTATGGCAAAACCTTTTGATGTTGAAAGTATTAAAGATTTTCTGGACGAGTTTACTTGTCAGGAAATAAAAAAAAATAAGCGCAGGGCTAATATCATATAGTGTAAAAGTGGGCAAAGGGGTCCACTTTTTTTTAATGTATTCTTTTTAATGAGCCCGCATTTGTTATAATTATATCTGTACAGTGTTGAAAGGGGTTATAATTTATAATAGATATGATATAAATTTCTTGGAGGTAGTATTTTGGAAGTTTTGGAAACAAATTCAGCCGGAGAAACGGTTAGGTTAGGGACCATACTGGGCGGTTTGCTCCAAGCGGGGGACGTAATTACATTAAATGGAGACTTGGGTGCCGGTAAAACTTGTTTTACCAGCGGCGTAGCCAGGGGATTGGGCATTAACCGGCGGGTCACCAGTCCCACATTTACATTGATCAATGAGTATAACGGAAGGTTACCTTTTTACCACCTGGATGTTTACAGACTAACAAGTCCTGAAGAACTGGAAGATTTAGGTTACGAAGAATATTTTTACGGCTCGGGGGTAACCATTATCGAGTGGGCGGAACAGATTGAGCGCTATTTGCCCAGTGAGCGGCTGGATATTTTTATTGAAAAACGACCAGCTAATGAGGAAGGTAGAATTTTAAAGTTAATACCCCGTGGTATCCGGCACAATAAACTGGTAGAGGAGTTAATGCATTATGTTCGTGCTGGGCATTGAAACTGCCACTCCGGTGGCCTCTGTGGCAGTGGTAACGATTGGTAAAGTAATGGCCGAGCGAACTGTGAACAACCAGCGCACCCACTCGGTAAACCTACTGCCTATGATTAGGGATACATTGGCTGACGCGGGAATAAATAAGGAACAGTTAACGGGGATTGCTGTTTCCTCCGGCCCCGGGTCTTTTACCGGGTTACGTATCGGTATGAGTACCGCCCGTACGCTGGCTCAGGTGTTGCGCCTGCCACTGGTTGGCGTACCTACATTGGATGCTCTGTCTTACCCGCTCAGCGGCCTGGCCGGGTTGGTTTGTCCAATATTGAATGCCAGAAAAAACGAAGTCTATACCGCACTGTACCACCACAACGGCATCGAGCAGAACTGCTTAATCCCCGCCCGGGCTGCAGGAATACCACAACTACTGGAATTACTGGCGAGCTATACTGAGCAGGTTACATTTATAGGGGATGGGGTAGCTGAATATGGCGACAGTTTAAAAGCACAAATGGGTAAACGAGCCCGCTTGGCTCCGAACTGTGCAACGTTTCCCAGGGGAGCGGCGGTGGCGGAGTTGGGTCTGGTGCTGATGCAGGAAGGTGCAACCTCTGATCCATTGACTTTGCTCCCTCAATATGTGCGGGAATCGGAGGCAGAAATAAAATGGCGTGAAAGGTGCCTGACCGGTGAATGTAAAAGGAATTAATAATCCGTCCGAATTGGATGATATAATTTTTGAACAAATGCAAATATCCCATCTAAAGCAGGTTTTACAAATAGAAAAGGTTTCTTTTCCCTCCCCTTGGACAAAAAGTGCATTCGAATACGAGCTGCGGACAAATGATTTTGCCCATTATATTGTTGCCTTGACGGGTGCTCAACGAGTGGTCGGTTATGCTGGTATGTGGGTTGTATTGGATGAAGCCCATATAACCAATATAGCAGTGCATAAAGCCTACCGGAATCGCGGATTGGGCATGGCATTAATGCGGGAACTAATAAATAAGGCCGTGCTTTTTGGAGTAAAGGGTATAACCCTGGAGGTACGCCCATCCAATACCCCTGCCCGGGCGCTATATAAACGCCTGGGATTTGAAGAGCGTGGCCGCCGGAAAAATTATTATTCGGATACCAAGGAAGATGCCATTATTATGTGGAAAAATGACTTACCTTGAGAAGATGAACCGTGAAAGGGTGCATAATATGACTAGAACGGTTAAAATACTGCTACGCCTTGGAGGTATTGCTTTGATCGGTGTGGCTATGTTAGGCGAGTTATCCGGGCCATACCCCACCCTAATGGGCATTGCCGGAGTGATTCTATTTTTTGCCACCGGCTCCACCTGACGGAGTTGTTAATTTTAGCCGCGGGTTGGCTAATCATAAAACCTGGTAGAATTATAAATAACTAACAATATCCAATCCGGGAGCGCATCCCGGTATTTTTTTTGCATTTTCATGTACTATGAAAAACATAGCATAAAAAACGATAAAAATTTTTTTTTGATTGTCATCTTATTACGCATGACGGTGTTATACAATTGAAAGTAAACGGGGGAGGTGGCCGGCCATTTTCCCGTCTCAGATGGAAAAAGGTACGATATCCTATATGTATTATCAAGAAACATATAATCGCTATTACCCGGTTGTATGCCGCCAGCTTACCTATATACTGGGCAGCCGAGCAGTGGCGGAGGAAATTACCCAGGAGGCTTTTGTGAAGCTGTACTGTACACCGCCCCAGAAATATCAAAATATCGGAGCGTGGCTTTCCCGGGTGGCAACCAATTTGGCTTATAACTACCTGCGCAGCGAAAAAAGCCGCCTGCGCAGAGAGGGTAAGATTAATGAACATGGTCTAACAATGATTTCCAGCGAGGAAACGGTGCTTCAAAATGAAGAGGCAAGGATAGTACGCATTACTTTACAAAGCTTGCCCCAAAGAGACAGACTATGCTTATTAATGAAGCATTCCGGATTTAGTTATGGTGAAATAGCAGAAGCTATTCAAGTTAAAAAGTCATCGGTGGGTACTATCATTGCCCGGGCACAGGCCAAATTCAAAAAGCTATACCTGGAAAGGAAAGGATGTGAGCTCGATGTGCTATGAAGAGGGCATCCTTCAGGCTTACCTGGATGACGAATTAAGCGTGAAACAAAGGAGTGAGATTGCCACTCATCTCGAACAATGTGTTAAATGCCGTAATGTTTTAAAGGAATTGCAAGGGAATAATGTTTTTGTTCAGCAATGTATGCAAAACTATCTGGTTGATCCACCGGCCGAATACACAGCCGGGGAGCGGAAACTTTTAGAAAAAACAAGCTTATTCACAGGTCTGCGGTATAAAATAATGAAACAAACGGAAAGGGGTTTAAATATCATGAAACTTTACAAAAAAATTGCAGCCACTGCTGCAATGGCTGCAATACTGTTCACTGCTTTCAGTATTCCCGCTGTACGCAGTATGGCCGCTGAATTTCTCACCGTATTTAGAATGGAAAAGGTGCAGACTATCACCATAAACCAGAAGGATATAGAGCAACTGGAAATGGCATTTGAGGAAGGAGCCGGCAAGGTAAGTGTTGATAATTTTGGCAAAATTGAAGTAACCGGCAAACAAGAATCTGTACCGGTAACTCTGAACCAGGCGACGAAAGCTATCGACTTCGATCTTAAATTACCCCGTCCGGCGGGTTACGACGACCCTGAGCTGCTAAAGATAACCGGAAGTACTGCTTGCCTCACCCTGGATGTGGCCAGTGTAAACAGCTTGTTGCAGGCTATGGGCAGTACAAAATTGCTGCCGGAAAGCCTTGACGGGCAAACCTTTACTATGCATATACCTACTGCCATTGCCGCCAATTATCGCTCGGGAGATGATGTGCTGATGGTTATACAGGCCCGAAGTCCTGAAATAAAAGTGCCATCCGGTGTGGATGTGTTGGCCATCAGAGATGCACTTTTAAATGTTCCTGCTTTACCTGATCATTTGCGCAAACAACTACTGGCGGTGGATGATTGGCAGCATACAGTATTGATTCCTGATATGGACGGCACCTCCAGGGATGTTGTCGTCAATGGAAATCCAGGTGTTTTCATGGATGGCAGCAACCGCTCGGATAACTCCGAGCATATGACGGGCATGAGCTATTTGGTTTGGCAGAATAACGGTGTAGTATATGCCCTTTCGGGTACCGACTTGGATGAGAATTCTGCTTTAACACTGGCTGGGCAAATGAAATAAGGTGGGATGGTAATTGGATCTGGCCATAGAAACTGTCAAATTAACCAAACATTATGGAAAAAAAGTTGGCTGTACCGATATTTGCCTCCGGGTTTCCCGGGGGCAAATCTTCGGATTTTTAGGCCCTAACGGTGCCGGAAAAAGTACACTGGTTAAAATTTTAATGGGTTTACTTTTCCCCACTTCAGGAGAAGCACGGCTGTTGGGCAAGCCTCTGGGTGACAAAAAAATACGAAGAAAAATAGGCTTTTTACCTGAAAACTTTCGCTACCATGATTGGCTTACTTGTAGGCAGTTGCTGGAATTCCATGCCTCGCTATACGGTATGAGCAATGCGGATAAAAAGCGCCACATACCCCGGGTCATTAATAAAGTTGGGCTAACCGGGCGGGAAAATCAAAAAATATGTACCTATAGCAAAGGCATGCAGCAGAGGGCCGGGTTGGCTTGTGCGCTTTTGCCCGATCCCGAGTTGCTGTTTCTAGATGAGCCCACATCGGCACTGGACCCCCTGGGACGCCGTGATGTTCGCAATATATTAGTGGATCTGCGGGCAAGCGGTAAAACCATATTTCTAAACAGCCACCTGCTTAGTGAGGTGGAAATGATTTGCGATACAGTCGCCTTTATTAGTAAGGGTACGGTTATTCGGCAGGGAAACTTGGATGAACTTAGATCGGCTGAGATTATTGTGGAAATGCGATTTAAGGGGATGAATGAACAGATTAGGAATGCACTATCCAGCATTGCCAGTTCCTTTACTATTGAAGGCGATACTGTTATTGCTTCGGTGAGCCGGGAAGAAGACATACCTTTACTGGCCGAAGTCGTCATCCAATGTGGCGGCAGTTTGTATGAATTAAACCGCAAACGTTCTTCATTGGAAGAAATGTTTATTAGTATGGTGCGGGAAGGTGATAATAATGCTGGCCATTATTAAAATAACATTTCGCGAAGCTCTTGGTCGCAAAGTAGTATTAATCTCGCTTGTTTTAGCTGCCGCTTTCCTGGGACTGTATGGGGTCGGGGTGCATTTTGTCGCCAAAGATTTTACCAGTCACCCCAGTCCCGTTCTGGAGCAAATGATTTACCCGCAATTGCTGTCTTTCGGCCTTTATTTTGGCGGATTCATAGTATCCTTTTTAGCCATCTTTTCAGCCGCGGGCACCATATCATCGGAAATTGAAAGTGGAATTATCCAGACCATTATTCCCAAGCCGGTGCAGCGCTATGAAATAGCACTGGGCAAATTTCTGGGTACCGGCTTGTTTCTAGCGTTGTACGCTGCGCTGTTCTTTGGGATTATTTCCTTAATTATAAACCTCAAGACAGGTCTTGTGTTAAACGGGCAGTGGTTAGCACTGGCTCTTTTTACATTGCAGCCCATAGTTTTATTGGCTGTGACCTTTTGCGGATCAACGATTCTGCCCACCATTGTTAACGGTGTGGTAATGTTTATGTTATATGCTCTGGCCGTCATCGGCGGCATGGTGGAGCAAATAGGTTGGTTTATGAACAACGCTTCCTTGCAGCAAACCGGTATACTGGCCAGTTTAATTATGCCCGTGGATGCGCTATACCGCAAAATAGTACATGTACTCTTAAACACGGCCACCAACCCCTTGCAGGCTTTTCAACAGATGGGGCCCTTTGGCAGCATGGCCGAGCCCAGCGTGTGGATGGTGGTTTATGCTGTGCTGTATGTAATATTCTTTATAGGTTTGGCGGTATATTTGTTTGGCAAAAGGGATATATAAGGGGTAAGGTATACTGGTATTTGTGCCGGTGCCGCAATGAATATGAGTACATGTGTTTCAACCTTTTTAAAGTGAATAATAAAAAAGGATAAAAACGTTGTTACCGTAAAATATACTAAATACCGGTTTTTAACCTTGCATTATTCAAAATTTGTGATACAATAATCTACGTAGCAATTTTAAGGCATGCGCCTGTAGCTCAGAGGATAGAGCGTCGGCCTCCGGAGCCGAAAGCACAGGTTCGATTCCTGTCAGGCGCACCAGTAAAAGATTTAAATAAAAACCCCTGTAGCCCTTGAAAACACTGGGTTTATAGGGGTTTTTATTTATCAGGACGGAATAAAATCTAATAATAAAATGACCCGAAAAACCCTTTATTTTCCTTAAGCGTCAGACAAGTCCGAACCAATTGTCAGACCAACTTCCATTTAGCCGAATTAAACCTTCGGCTTTTTCTATTTCTAAGATTCGATATTTTTTGTGTTAAAAAAGTCGAGCATCTTTAAAATAGCTTTGGTATTATGTAAATATGAAAAGGGGGAAGATAATGTTAAACGAATTAAATAGTGTGATTGACTATATTGAAGATCATTTAACCGGCGATCTATCTCTTGAAATAGTTTCTGAATATACCGGGGTTTCTGACTATCACTTTAAAAAGATATTTTTTTATCTTTCAGGGTTGACGCTTAGTGAATATATCAAAAACAGAAAGCTGTCGGAAGCAAACAAGGATTTATTAAATGGAGAGAAAGTAACGAATGTTGCTTATAAATATGGTTATCAGTCAATAGACGGCTTCACACGAGCATTTAAAAAATGGAGTGGTTTTTTACCCTCAGATGTAATAAAAAAAGGTATAAGTAAATCATTTCCAAAACTTTCATTCGTAATAACCGTCAAGGGGGGAATTGCTATGGAATTTAGAATTGAAGACAAACCAGCGTTTAATTTAGCCGGTATAAGTAGACGTGTCCCTATGCAATTTGAAGGTATTAATAACGAGATTGTAAAACTTGCAGAAAGCATAACGGACAAACAAAAAGAAGAAATGCATTCTCTTCAAAATATAGAGCCTTATGAAATTGTCAATGCTTCTTATGATGCCGACGCTAATTTCTTAAAGGAAGAAGGATATTTAACTCACTTGATAGGTGTTTTAACGACTAAAAGACAAGTAAGTAATCTATTAGAAAAAGTGCCAGTCGAAGCCTGCACCTGGGCAATATTTCCAAATGAAGGACCATTTCCTTCTACGTTACAAGAAACAATGGCAAAAATATATTCAGAATGGCTTCCTTCTTCCAATTACGAATTAATCAATGCCCCTACTTTTTCTTTTACCAAAATGGATGAACATAAAAAAGATTACGCATATAGTGAAGTTTGGATTCCTGTTCGAAAGAAATAATGAAATTGCAAGGTAGCTACCTGCAGATATGTAAAAGGAGCCAATGTGGTTGAATCTAGCCAATGGTAGTTAGCGCCATATATGAAAGATCACCAGCTGGGTGCTTATGATGGTAAAGCTGTTCCCGGAACTGCCAGGCTAGCTACTTGCACATCCACTATAGCCGGTATATCACTATTTATTGCTACCTGCAGTACGTCATTCAATTTATCTGCATGTTCTACTTTATAACCTTTCCCACCACAGCACTCAGCAAATTTTGCAAAATCCGGGTTCAATAATGATGTTCCTTTCGGATTAAGGCCGCCGGCCAACATTTTATTTTTTTCCATTGAAAGGGAACAGTTATTCATAACAATCACCGTGATCCCCAGATTGTATTTAACAGCGGTAACAAAGTCCGCCATATTCATGGCCAGACCTCCGTCACCCACCAGAGCAATTACCTTTTGAGCAGGATGATTAATCTTAGCTGCCAAAGCTGCGGGTAACCCAAAACCCATGGAACGCCATTTACCGGAGAGTAAAACACGCTGCCGATCAGGCCGGAAAATCCGGCCAAACCATACAGTATGATCACCGGTATCCAGGCATACTATGGTGTCACTCGTAACCGCATTTTGCACAGCCCTGACCACAGCAGCCGGATGAATCGGGGAAACAGGTGCGTTAACTTCCTGTTCAAGTCGATCAAGCCAGTTTGCATTTTCCTGACTAATATTTTTTATCCACTCTTGATTGGAGCTTAAATGGGCTTTCTTTAAAATATGTTTCAATATCAATTCAATATCGCCAACGACGCCATAGGACACCGGTGTGGTTGCACCGATATCGGATGGGTTTTGGGATATTTGTATAATGGAAATATTGTGGGACACATACTTTTGAGGCCACCAGTTAGCTCCGGCTATCAGGCACACATCAGCCTGGCTCAAAATTTTAGCCGCTGCTGGGCTGCCGGCATGCCCCAGCCCGCCAACATATAACGGCTGTGTACAGTCAACGGCTCCTGTGGCTTGCAGGGTAGTAATTACAGCGGCCCCCCAACGTGCGGACAGTTCTGCCAGCAAAGCCCCTGCCGGACGCCCTCCTTCGCCAATAAGAATCACCGGGCGGATGGCCTGTTCCATCATAGCCACGGCGCCGTCAATAACTTGAGTTGATGACACCGGATGCGTATTTAAGTAAGGAGCATCAGGTACAATTTGAGCATCACAGGCTAAGGGCAACACATCCATAGGCACGCTAACATGGGCTACAGATCGACCGGTAACTGCACAACGATAAGCCTTTCCTAATACATCCGTTATTTTAGCTTGGTCGCACAAGAGTGAGGTATAAGAGCTAATGGGTCTAAATAATGATTGTTGATCTATGTACTGTTTGGCGTTGGTCCCAATGTCTTTGCGCGCAACCTGCCCGGTGATCGCCAGCACTGGAACTCGGTCCGAATAGGCGTCAGCCAGGCCATTTAATAGATGCAAAGTACCGGGACCACCATCTGCTATACACACCCCCAATTCACCCGTTAGCTTGGCATGAGCCGAAGCCATGAAAGCGGCTGTTTCCTCGTGACGTACTTGGTAAAAATCAATATCAGACCGGCTTGCCAGGGCATTGAAAAGGTAAAATATACTATCTCCAATAAACCCGTAAATTTTTTTCACGCCCCATGCAGCAAGCTGTTCGAGTATAGTTGCGGCGACGTTTCTTGGCATATGTAGTACCTCCAAAGATTATCTATTCAGCATAAATGGCTTTTTTTACCCCAAACATAAACCTTTAATAACAAACCTATTATTTCACCTGATTGCAAAACATAGTCACCAATATATAACCGGTTTTGCCGGTTTATTGTTTTGTAAGAGTTGCTTACCCCATTCCAGTTTTTGTTTATTTATCCTTTTCGGGCAAAAATTAAAGGTTACATTATGAAACCTTGGTTGTTCCCTTTATAAACTTTAATGGAAGTGATACAGTAACGCTCTATCAAACAATTGGCACAAACTCTCCAAAGGGGCCATTTTATGAAGTATAACTTTATTTTTTAGGCAAAATAGCAACATGGGTTAATGGCATAAGTTTTGCATAATTTTAAAATTATATTTTTGAAAAATTTTAAATTGTGGCAATGAAAAAACAAATAAGGCAGGTGGTATATATTAAAGAAAGTCTAAATCATTCTACTCGTGGAACTTAACAACTCTCAATTATTTTATTATGAACTAATAATAATTTCGAAAGGGGAAAAAACTGTGACTCAACAAAAAGCTCCTTTTTTTCCAAAAACCAAGGTTATTTTTAGTATCACACTTCTTGTTATAATAGCCATTGGAGAATTGGCTTTGCACCTGAATCATTTAGCAACTTGGCCCGCATTTGCTTGTATGGTACTTTTTTTCCTTGTTCATAGGGACAATAAGCAAATACCCAATGTTATTATCGGCTCTTGTTTTGGTATCTTGCAATATCCTTTGATCGTGGCCTTTATAAAAGCATTAGGTCCCGTAATTGGTCTTTTTACGGCGCAGTTAATCTATATTTTAATATTTGTATTTTTAATCGTCTTATTAATGGATGTTCTGCCCTGGGTATTTAACTCACATGCTTTTATGCTTTTTATTATTACAGCTGTTGCAGCTAAAGTCCCTCCGGGACCCCAAATTACGGAGTGGGTTGCTATCCAATTGATTGGCGGTACCGCACTAGTACTAGGGGTAGCTGCTATTCCGAAAGTCGTTCAAATCTTCATGGGCGCGTCTGCAAGCAGTACACAGCACAGCTCTCATTAATTATTTTTTAGATGTTCTATTTTTAAATGTTCTAATAGATGATAGGAGTTGTTGTTATTAAACAATAACTCCTTATTTTTTATATAGTACAAATGAGATTAACGAAAGGCGACATCACCGTCAAGGGTCACTGCGTTCCTTTTCATGAGTGTAAGCTAACAAGCTTTTACCCGGCATGATAAATTGTTGGATGTTGTTTAAATAGCTAAGCAATGATAAACTAAATAGTAAGTATGTTTCGAAAATATATAATAATAAATTCAATTAAACTTTTTTATTGATCATGATTAGCCTATTTGCACAAATAGGGGAGGTATATTTTAAACAATGAAAGAAATCAAGATAGGGGTGGTTTCAACTTACCCGGAAATGTCCGAACTGATGACTGCAATTGCCAAAGAAATGAACCTTGATTTGGAGGTCAGGGAAGGTGTTTTGGAGGAAGGGGTATCCCTGGCCCACCAATTTGAACAAGAAGGGGTAGAGGTAATCATCAGTCGGGGGGTAACAGGTAAAAAAATTAGAAAAGCTGTTTCTTTGCCCGTTGTATTAATAGAAGTAACATCTTTCGACATATTGGAAGCATTGTACGTAGCCAAGGGCATGGGGCGAAAAATTGCATTTTTAGGCCATAAGACCAAAGATTTTAGCCTGAAATTTAAGACCATTGTAGAGATACTGGGTATAGAAGTTGATTGTTACCCGTATACCAATATAAATGAAATGGATGAACAGGTCAATAAAATATTGGGTTTAGATTATGACGCCGTTGTAAGCACCGGTTTATGTGTTTATGATATGGCCAAAAAATCCGGTGCCAATGCGGTACTGGTCCAATCGGGTTATGATGCCATCTATGGCTCTATCAAACAGGCTGCAGAGTTGGTACAAGGAATTCGCCGGGAACAGGAGCGCTTAAAAAGATATCAGGCGGTATTGGAAACATCAAATGACGGCATTTTAATTGTTGATGAACATAAACGTCTTACCTTTATCAATAAGGCAGCAGAAAATCTGTTGGATGTGAATGCCCGTACTATCTTAGGACGGCACGTAAGTAATATAAGAGAACCCGCAGTTCTGGGAGTAATATCCAATGGAGATATAGGTGATAAAGAGATTTTTAAAGAGGTAGGGCGTAAACATTTTTCCATTATCAGTATGCCCATTTACCTGGGTAGCAAAAGAAAAGGCATTGTAACAATGTTTCAGGACTCCGATAAGATTCAAGTATTGGAACAAAACTTAAGGCGTCAGTTGTTTAAGAAGGGTCTTTTTGCCAAGCATACCTTTGACGATATTATTGGCACCAGCGACGCTATCATGGATACTATCAACAGGGCCAAAAAGTATGCCGCGGCAAATGCTACCGTGCTAATTTGCGGGGAAAGCGGCACCGGTAAGGAATTATTTGCTCAGAGCATACATAATGAAAGCGAACGACAAAAAGGGCCCTTTGTAGCAGTGAACTGCGCCGCATTACCGGAAAACCTGCTGGAGAGTGAATTGTTTGGTTATGAGGAAGGGGCTTTTACCGGTGCCAAGAAAGGCGGCAAGATTGGATTATTTGAAATGGCACATGGTGGTACCATTTTCTTAGATGAAATTGGTGAGATGACCCTGCCTGTACAAGCACGATTATTGCGTGTTATACAGGAAAGGGAGATTATGAGGTTGGGCAGCGACAGGGTACTCCCGGTAGATGTCAGGATAATTGCGGCCACTAACCATGAACTGATCGTAGCCGTTAAAGAAGGCAAGTTCCGCAGTGACCTATATCATCGCCTGGAAGTGCTTAACCTTGATATACCCCCTTTGCGCAAGAGAAAAGAGGATATAGAAATACTAGCTAAACATATGATAAATGAGTTTAGCTTGCAGGAGAAAAAAATTGTACCACCTTTAACTCCAGCAGCTTTAGAAAAATTAAAAAAATATGACTGGCCGGGTAACATCAGAGAATTACAAAACGTGATGCAGAAATATGTCCTCTTAATTGAAAAGGACCGAGATGTGGCAGAGTTAATAACCAAGTTGATTAACGAAAAGATCAAAAAATCTTATGCTGCTCCCTCAGGCGATGAAAACACCATTAACATAAAGATAGGAAAAATGGAAGATATGGAAAGGGAAATTATCGAATATCTACTATCCACCGGCGCCAGTATTAAGGAGATTTCTCAAATTACCGGTACAAGCCGCACAACTTTATGGAGAAAACTAAAGGATGTGGATGGAGCTATTTTTGGCGGCAGTAAATGATAATCCCATCCTATAAAATATATTCATTACGCACGCGAACTTCATGTTTGTCGTGCATTTTTTATGATTACCAATAAACGGATTAGTCGTGAAAAAAGCAACTGCGTTCTGCTGGTAATCAGCCTGGTTAATATTTGAAACAGTTTTGTTCATATTAGAAACCTAAAAAATATAATATTGTAAAAATCTTTTTGTTTTATAAATGGCATAAAGTTTGCAGTTTTTAACTATGGTGAGTTGTCATAAATTTTAATAAACTTATTGAGATAAATTATGAAATATTCAGTTGGTTTATATCGTCTGAAACTGAAAGTGAGGAAAAGGCCAATGAGTGATGGGAACAAGATGGTGGGCATACAGTTTCCCCCCTTTTCTTTGACAGTGGAAAGGGGAAAAATAAAGGAGTTTGCCAAAGCCATAGGGGATGAAAACCCCATTTATTATGATCCGGTTGAAGCTCAAAGGCAAGGATACCGGGATGTAATAACGCCCCCTACATTCGGGACTGTTATTGATCTCTGGGGCGGTTGTGATTTTCATAAAATGTGCTCTTTACTTAATATCAACCCGGTTATGGTGCTTCATGGGGAACAAGAATACGAGTATTTCGGAGAAATTAATCCGGGTGATGAAATTGTCGGAACCACATCATTGGCCAGCTATCATAAAAAGAAGAATATGAATCTTTTTATACTGGTTACAAACTATGTTAACCAAAATGGCGATTTAGTCCTGAAATGTCGCAAAACCATTATTGAGAGAAAGGCTGGTTAAAATGACAGCTCCTTTTTTTGAAGATATCAATATAGGTGATGAAATGCCCGGTTTGTCTAAAACAGTAGATGAAATTCAACTGGTTAAATATGCCGGAGCCTCCGGTGATTTCAACCCTCTTCATTATGTTGATGCTGTTGGAAAAAAGGCGGGACTGGGTGGTGTAATTGCTCACGGCATGCTAATCATGGGTTTTGTTGGCCAGGCCATAACTGACTGGCTTCCCAACAGGTATTTAAAAAGGTTTAAAGTTCGTTTTGTTAAACCCACCAAACCTGGTGATATCATTACAATAACGGGTAAAGTTACGGCTAAAAAAGAGCATAATTTGATCGCCGGTGAAGTACAAGCCTGTGATCAAAACGGTCAGGTTAAGGTTACCGGGCTTTTTGAAGCAGTGTTGCCATCAAAAAATTGTTAATTATATCATGAATTAAGGGAGAGAGATAAGATGAGCAAACCGGTGGTTTCTATAGTCAAACATGATGATACTTACAAATCAGTCAAAGAAGCGCTTGAACTATGTGACGGGCTGAAAGATTTCAACAAAAATGATAAAATTTTGATCAAGCCTAATTTAGTGGCCTGGGATTTTGATCTGCCCTATCCACCCTTCGGGGTGGTTACTACAACCGCGGTTATGTCTGCCCTGGTAAAAATACTATATGAGAAAGGGTATACCAATTTAACCATAGGAGAAGGTTCTCTTGCGGTTACCGGGTCAATGACGGAAAAAATATATGATGTGCTTGGTTACGAAGAACTGCAGCAAAAATATGGAGTAAAGCTGGTTGATCTGAATAAGGATAAATTTGAAGAGGTGGATTTGGACGGGGTTAAACTTTCCATTGCCCGCAGCGCTTTAGAAGCAGACAAGATTATTAACGTGCCCGTGCTCAAAACACATAACCAGTGTAAAATTTCCCTGGGTATAAAAAACCTTAAAGGATGCGTTGACAGGAAGTCAAAGAAAAAATGCCATGCCCGGGATGAGGAACTGGAGCACATGTTTCCGCGGATTGTGGAAAAGCTGCCGGTGGCCCTTACGCTTATAGATGGCATATTCGCCCTGGAAAAAGGGCCGGGGCACTCCGGTAAGGCATTTCGCAGGGATATTTTAGTAGCCTCGAAGGATATACTGGCATGCGATGTAGTTGGCGCCGCCCTGCTTGGTTATAATGCTTTTGACGTGGAGCATCTCAAGTTTTATGCCCGGCGCAACGGGGGCACCCTTGATTTAGATAGCATTGAAACCCGTGGAGAATCAGTAGCAGACCATGCTGAATTTTTGGATTACAGTTGGGAATGGACAGAGGACGATACCATGCCCATTGGCTTTAAGAAGCGTGGTTTTTCGGGTTTGGCCATTAGAAAGTACGACAGTTCTCTGTGCACTGCCTGTTCTAAAACATTTAACCCGGTATTAATTTTATTCCAATCAGCATTTAAGGGCGAACCTTTTCCCAACGTTGAATTCATCAGTGGTAAAAGACAAGTGGCTGCTCCTGGTTTTGATAAAACAATTTTATTTGGCCATTGTGCGTACCAGCGCAATAAAGATAACCCCAATATCAACAAAGCCATTGTAATCAAGGGTTGCCCTCCGGATTTAAACGAGTTTCAACGGTTGTTAAAGGAAGAGGGAATAGAATGCGATTACGATAATTATATTAAATATCGCCACTATATATATAATCGCTACATGGACAAAAAAGAGTTTGATATGGGGTTGTTTGTTAAGCAATAACCACTTTTATCAAAAATTAAAAAACGCGTGCTGAAAAAATTGTTTTTAGCACGCGTTTTTTAGTTAACCAATCTTGCTAAATCAAATTATAATATTATCTATTTCTCGACCCTTTCCCAGAGCGAAGCATTGGCATTGCCAAATCCACCGCACAGGGTAGCCAAACCATACTTGGCATCGGGTTTTTCATACTTCATAATATTATTTAATGTAATAACGATCCTGGCTCCGGACTCTCCCAGGGGGTGTCCCAATGCCAGTGCGCCACCCCAAAGATTAGTCTTTTTAAAGGGTGCGTTTTGTTCAAGCCCCAAATCCCTGAGGCAAGCCAAAGACTGGCTGGCAAAGGCTTCATTGATTTCCACTACATCTATATCATCAGCAGTTAAACCGGTGCGTTCAAAAATTTTTCTTACAGCGTAGATAGGTCCAATACCCATTACAGTGGGGTCACAGCCAGCCATTGCCCCCGCTTTATATTTGAGATGGTAGTCCAGGCCCAGTTCATCGGCCTTTTGACGTTCCATGAGAATAAGAGCGCAGGCGCCAGCTGTCAGGGGCGATGATAAAGCTGCAGATATAACGCCATTTTCTTTAAAGGGAGATTTCATAGCTGCCATGGCTTCAATGGAGATATTATCTCTTATCCACTGATCCCGGTCCACCATAAATTTGGTTCCGTCTTCCTTTTCACCTTCTACAGGAACAATCTCGCGGCTGAATTTGCCGGAATCTCTGGCAGCGGCGGCGTTTTTATGGCTGTAGTATGCCATTTGCATCATATCTTCCTTGGATATATTCCAAAGTTCAGCTACCTTTTCTGCCGTAACGCCCATGGGGATATCGGAACGCTTGTACCTTTGCAGCATCCGAGGCGGGAATTCCATGGCATATCCCATTGGTACATGATACATGTCCTCAACACCGGCGGCAATATATATGTCACCTTCACCGCACATGATAGCCCTGGCGGCATGTTCAATGGCCGCCATACCGGAGGGGCATTGTTGGCAAATAGTGTTCGTTGGTACGGATTCAGGAAATCCGCCGGCCAGCCAGGAGGTTCTGCCGATATCATTTTGCATGCCGACCTGGGCAGCTGAACCTACAAAAACTGCTTCCACGTCTTCCGGCTTCACTTGGGGATTTCTGGCAAATAACGCATCATAAACAGCAGTGAGCAATTCATCCGGTGTTTTATTTCTGAACCAGCCTTTATCCTTATGCGCTCTGGCGTTTGCTGTTCTTAATCCATCAATGATTACACATTCTCTCATTAAAAGACCCTCCATAATAAATACAATTATCTATTATATTCTCATTTCTTAATAGCCAATAAAATTTGGGGAACTGAATCCAAGTCTCCAAGAAACAGTTCCCCCTTAATTTAGAACCCGGCTATGTTTCTACAGACCTTCTTCCAGGATGTCGATGGCGGATGTATCACAGTCTTTAATAATTTCAGCAATCTTAAATATTTCAGGTACGATATTTCTGATATAGAACTTAGCCGTTTGTACTTTGCCCTGGTAGAACGGGTAATCAAAATGATCCGCCCCGAGTTCCTCCATTCTCTTAGAAGCTATTGCAGCTTGTTCAAGTAGCAATGCCCCACCCCACAGCATGGAGGTGGCGTGGAGAATTCTGGTGGTAAACAAAGGGATGGCCCTTAAATTTGTGTTCATATAGGAGGCAATGGTGCCCTGGATTTCCCTATAAACACCCGCTGCTTTATTCATTATTTCATATTCTCTGTTAAATCCGTTAAGCTCTTTATTGTTTTCAATGGATTCCACTACATCATTAAACCACTCGGCAAATATCTTTCCTTTATCCAAGGTCCATTTTCTAAAGACCAGGTCCAGCGATTGGATAAAGTTGGTGCCTTCCCAAATGGAGAGTATTTTTGAATCCCTGGCGCACTGTGCCACCGGGTATTCCTCGGTGAATCCGTAACCGCCGTGTATCTGAATGGCCTCGGCAGTGGTTTGCCATACCATGTCGGATGCATAAGCCTTAACCAGCGGGGTATTAACTTCAATTCTTCTCTTAGCCTTTTCCTTATCTTCCGGGATGTCTCCATTACGTTCAAGGTCCAGATAATAAGCCGTCTTCATAATCATGGCCCGGCAAGCTTCTGTTACTGATTTTTGGAATAACAGCATTCTCCGAACGTCTTCATGATCGATAATTCTTGTGCGCCCGGCCTTGGGGTTGCTTATGGCTTTACCTTGAATCCGTTCTTTGGCATACTGCAGTGAATAGTTATAAGCTGCTTGTGCAATGGACATGGCTGTGAGACCGGTACTTTGTCTGGCGCCATTCATCATTATAAACATTTGGGCCATTCCTTGAGCTTTACCGTTCTCATCCGGCGGGTTACCCAGCAAAATACCACGGCAATTACCTTCATCACCGAAACTGAGCATAGCTGTTGCGGAACCTTTAATACCCATTTTGTGCTCCAGTGCTACAGTGGTAACGTCGTTGGGTTCTCCCAGGCTGCCGTCTTCATTAACCCAAATTTTGGGCACAATAAACAGGGAGATGCCTTTGGTACCGGGTGCCGCACCTTCACATTTGGCCAGCAGCAAGTGAATAATATTTTCGGTGAGATCATGGTCGCCAGCGGTAATAAAACACTTGGTACCTTTAATTTTATATACCCGGGGGTCATCAGTGGCATATGCCTTGGTGGTAATATCGCCCACGTCGGAACCACAGCAAGGCTCGGTTAAGCACATGGTACCAGTCCACTCACCGGTAAACATTTTGGGTAAAAACCGTTTCTTGTCTTCTTCTGTGCCAAAGGTATTAATCAAGTTGGAAGATCCACCGGCCAAACCTATATAAGGATGGAAGGACGGGTTTGCCGCATTAAAGAACTCATCCAATACAGTTTGCAGAACTTGTGGTAATTTACCTTCTTCCTCAGGGTCGTATCTGGTATTGCCATAGCCGTTTTCTTGCATGAACTGGTACAACTTATGGTATGAAGGGGGTGTAGTCACTTTGCCGTTTTCCAGTTTGGCTCCAATTCTGTCTCCATCAATATTGGTAGGGGCAACTACTTCCTTGGCTACCTTCAGGGCCTCGTCCAATATCATATCGATGTCATCCATCTCGTAGAATTCCTTGAAGGCTTCCAAGTTTAATATTTTTTTAGTATCAAGCCATTCCTTCAAGAGAAATTTATGCTCGCGGTTTGAATAAATAAAGTTACTGGACATATATAGCTCTCCTTTATTAAGGTTAATATTGGATTGGTTTATTTACCTTTAAAATTGGGCGGTCTCTTTTCAAAGAAAGCCTTGCCGCCTTCTTTGGCATCTTCACTGGCAAATACCACTTTGGAACCGGCTTGTTCTATTTTTATCCCCTCTTCGATGGTGGTATTTAAACCCTGGGTTACTGCCTTTAATATTTCTCTAATGGCCAGGGGTGCTCCTTTGGCCAATTTAGCAGCTAGCTTTTTAGCTTCATCCAGTACTTGTTCAGCGGGTACTACCTTGTTCACCAACCCGTAATTTAATGCCTGCTCGGCGGTCAAGGGGGTGCCGGTTAACATTACTTCCAATGCTCTGGTTTTGCCAATCAGCCTTGGTAAACGCTGGGTTCCACCCCAACCGGGAATAATACCCAAGTTCACTTCGGGCAAACCTACTTTGGCCGAATCAGCCAAAATTCTCAAGTGGCAGCTCATGGCCAGTTCGTTACCGCCGCCGAAGGCGCTTCCTTGCATAGCGGCAATAACAGGCTTGGGATAATTCTCTATTTTGAGGAATACGTCATGCCCGCTAATCTTGGGTCTGTCACCCGACTGAATACCACTGAATTCTTTAATATCAGCACCGGCGGAGAACAATTTGCCTGTGCCGGTAATAACAATGGCTCTAACACCAGCTTCGTTCAGACAAGCATCCAGTAAATCGTTGATATCATGCAACACAGGTTGTCCCAAAGCGTTGGCAGGGGGGTTGTTTATTGCAGCTACAACATAGCCATCTTCCCTGGTCACATTAAGTTTGGTGTATTCCACGTATACTCCTCCTTAAGACAGGCTACTTTATTTCTTGGTATAATCATAGAACCCTTTACCGGTCTTTTGTCCCCATTCTTTTTTGATAAATTTTTCAACAATGATGGGGGACGGTTTGGCAGCCGGGTCTCCGCTTTCTTGATAGCGCTCCATACCAATATAGTAGGCCAGGTCGATACCGGTAAGGTCCATCATGCGGAACGGGCCCATGGGGTGTCCCAGCGCGTTTACCACGGCAGTATCAATATCCTGGTAAGAGGCAATGCCCATATCATAGAGATACATAGCTTCCCGGTTGATAGCTTGCACAATGCGGTTGACCAAGAATCCATAGATTTCTTTTTTCAACATTACAGGGATTTTACCGATGTCTTTAGCTAAATCAAAAATTTTCTGAGCTGTTTCTTCCGATGTATGGGGGCCTTTAACCACTTCCACCAGTTTCATAACCATAGCAGGGTTAAAGAAGTGCATATTGCAAACTTTATCCGGGCGCTTGGTGGCCGGAGCAATTTTAGAACTGACAATAAATGAACTGTTGGTGGCTAAGATGGTGTGCGGCGGGCAGATTTCATCCAGTTGGGCAAAAATTTTTAATTTTAGCTCCAGATTTTCAATAACGGCTTCTATCACCACATCAGCATCTTTTGCCGCTTCTTTAATATCATTGGTAAAGGAAATATTGGCCCGGGCTTGCTTGGCAACTTCCTCGGTCATCTTACCCTTGGCTACCCGCTGTGGCAGGTAAGTATCGGCAAAATTTTCAGCCTTTTTTAAAATTTCATCATTAATATCGGTACATTTTACTTGATAACCGGCTACGGCACAGCAAAGTGCAATCTGGTGTCCCATGTTTCCCGCGCCAACCACGCAAATTTTATTAATTCCTGCTACTGTCATTTTTACACTCTCCTTTACTCTATTGATCATTTATTTATAGATATTCGAATAGAACTGCTAATTTTCACAATATTGCAAGATTAATGCCAATAATCCATTCATAGTTTTTATACTTCTTTCAGGATAACCTATTTAGCCCTTTAATGCTCATTACTTAAAAATCTTGAGGCAAAACGTATGGCTTGTATCGATGGTATATGGTTGCATTGTGAAACACACAATGTTGTAATTTGATTTTTTCTAAAATACATACGAGAGCTATCCATATTCTAGCAAGAATCTATTCGTATGACACAAGGCAGTGCGGTTAAAAAGCTGCTATATAATATCAGAGATTTTCCGTACGGTTTGAGAAACCTGAGCCAAATTTTGAATGGAAGCGGAAATTTCTTCGGTGGTTGCTGCCTGTGTTTGAGCTATCCCTGATAACTCTTGAGTTACGTGAAAAAGATGATTGATCTTTTCATTAATGGAAGAAATGATTTTTTTTGTTTCGTTGACTGATTTAGCACTGTTTTCAGCCATCTTTCGAATTTCATCGGCTACAACCGCAAAACCCCTTCCGGAATCACCGGCCCTTGCCGCCTCTATGGCGGCATTCAACCCTAAAAGCTTGGAATTTGTTGCTACGTTGTTAACAAAATCCAAAATACTATTTGTCTGTTCAATTAGTTTCATTATCTCCCCGGTTTGCCCCAATACCTCTGAAACACTGCTTGACAAAGAATTGGCTGCGGATGCTATCTCTTCCGTTGCGGCTGCAAGCTGTTCGGCTGATGATGATATGCTATCGGTTGCTTCCTTTAGATCATTTTGATTTTTTAGACTTAGCGCCAGGGTTACCGTTCCGATTATGTTACCATCGTGATTTTTAACCGGTATGGTTTGATTTTTAAAAGCTACCCCGTATTCACCTTTAGCCACAATTCCTCTTTGTAACATGCCCGACTTGATTGCTTTGGGTATAAAGCCGTGACTGGGAAAAGGTTTTCCCACCAAATAGACTGTATGCTTTTTCGCTTCTTCGCCCATAAACTGGTGAGTAAATTTTTCCCTGTCAGTTAATGTGATGGTATTACTCACTGGTATAAGTTGATGAAATAAAGATGATATTTCCGCCACCAGCTCCAGTAGTTGTTCATCCGTCATTTTGCATTCATTATCTTTCATAAGTGATAACACCTCGCATATATTATAATTCATAAAGTCTATTTATATATAAAAACATGCAAAAAGCAAGCAAGAATATTTTATTATTATTAATGCAAGTCTTGGAATAGTTTAGCATGTTTTTGGAGTTTAATAATATATGCAAAAGCTTCCGAGTATTAAAGTTAATAATTGAAACATTGTTTGTTTATATAAGAAACAGGTTGAATAATAAATTCGGGCAAATTTATGTTAAAATATTATTTTCATCTAAATGGCATAGGATTTGCAAAAATTTTAAATTGTCATAAATTAAGATATAATTGTTTTTATTGAGAGGAGGAAACGAATTTTGGATTTTCCAAAGCCATATTTAAAGATCTATGAAGCCGGGGGAGTAAACTGGGAAATTAAGATAGAGGCCAAATCGCTACCTGAAGCGCTCGATAATTCCGTAAAAAATTACCCGAATAATGTTGCAATTATTTTTTATGGTAAAAAAATTACTTACGCCGAATTGGGACAACGTGTAAAAAGAGTTGCTTCCGCATTGCATGATATGGGCCTGCGTAAAGGAGACCGGGTTTCATTGATGCTGCCCAACAGCCCGGATTTTGTGACTTCTTATTACGCCATATTAACTTTAGGCGGCATTGTTGTGAACACCAACCCCATGTATGTGGAAAGGGAAATAGAACACCAGGTCAACGACTCGGGATCAAAAATGATCATTGCACTGGCCGACCATTATCCCAAGATTAGAAGCATCATAGGCGATACCTGTCTGGAAAAGGTTATTCTCACCAGCCTTGGTGGTAAACCGGACACAGTTCCCAAAGATACCGCATGGTTACCCGATTTATATGCCGTGGAACGCCCCGAGCCGCCCAAGGTGGAAATCGATCCCGTAGAGGATGTGGCTTTGTTCCAGTATACCGGTGGTACCACCGGTGCGCCTAAGGCGGCTATGTTAACTCATTACAACCTTTATGCAAACATCTCACAGTCCGACCACTTTTTTTCCGGTGGTTCATGGAAAGAAAGAATCATCGGTCTTTTACCTTTCTTCCATGTTGCCGGCATGACTTCCTGTATGAATATTTGTATAGCAGCGGGAACTACAATGATTCCGGTGGCCAAATTTGTGCCCGCTGAGGTAGTTAAAATAATCAGTGAATATGAGCCCACCTTTTTCAATGCTGTGCCAACCATGTACACCGCTTTGTTAAATAGCCCCGAGACCAAAGATTTTAATGAATATGGCAAAGTCAAGTTATATAAAAATGGAGCGGCTCCTATTCCCGATGAAATAATGGCGATTATGAGATCCAAACTTGAGGGTACAGGTTCAATCATCAATGATGGTTACGGGCTTTCCGAAGCCTCGCCGACAGTTATCAGTTGTCCCCCCTTTGATTTGAAGTACAGAAAAGGCAGTATCGGCATCCCTTATCCCGGTACCCATGCTGCGGTGGTAGACGTAGAAACTGGTACCAAGGTGCTCCCCATCGGTGAAGTCGGTGAACTGATTGTCAAAGGTCCACAAGTAATGAAAGGCTACTGGAACCGCCCCGACGATACAGCAAATGCACTGAGGAATGGATGGTTGTATACCGGCGATATGGCCAGGATGGATGAAGACGGTTATTTTTATATCGTGGACAGGAAAAAGGATGTAATCATAGCCGGCGGCTATAACATTTACCCCCGTGAAGTTGAAGAAGTACTCTATCAAAACCAGAAGATTCTGGAGGTAGTTGTGGCCGGTGTTCCACATGAGTACCGTGGCGAAACAGTTAAAGCATATATAGTACTAAAAGATGGGCAAAGTGCCACAGAGGAAGAAATAATTGCCTTCTGCAAAGAAAGATTAGCTCCTTATAAAGTACCCAAGCTCATTGAGTTCAGAAAAGAGTTACCCAAATCCACTGTAGGGAAAATGCTTAAACGAAAGTTAGTGGAAGAGGAACACCAGAAGTTAGGTAAAATATAAATAATGATTATTTAATTAAAATTTCACAATGTCATTGACATTTCTCCGGGTATCCCACCGCTAAGCGGTGGTTTCTTTTTATTGGGTAGGATGTTTTATTAAGCAACTGTTGCGTAACATATTGAAACCTTGGAGCGCTCAATTAAATTGAAAATATTAAGGATACTTCCCAATTACTGAATATATTGAAGTTCGAAATATTGGCACACTTTTTGCTCTGATAAGTTAATACTACCATTGTTTTTTATAACCTGTTTTTAAATAGGAGGGTATTTATGGCAGAGTTTGTATACGATGTCCGGGATCTGAAATTCATTTTAAATGAATGGCTGGACATGGAAGAAGTATTTAATCTGGACAGGTTTAAGGATAACTATGAGTCGGACGATGTGGACTTTATTTTAAATGAAGTCTACAAAATCGCCAAAGAAGTTGTTTTTCCCATTAATAAGGAAGGAGACGAAATTGGCGTCAAGTTTGATAACGGTAAAGTCAGTGTCCCCCCATCCTATGTTGAAGCATATAAATTCTTGCAGGAAAATGGCTGGGGCACTGCCAATGAATCATTGGCTTCGGATACCATTATGCCTTTAACCTTGTACCGGGCTTATAATGAAATGATTATGGCCGCTTCTCCGGCCCTGGCTTCCTATATTAAACTAACCACTGGTGCGGCTAACTTAATTCACCGGTTCGGTACAGACAAGGACCGGGAATTATTTATTGATAAAATGCTGAGTGGTGAGTGGAGTGGTACCATGTGCCTAACCGAACCCAACGCCGGTTCTGATGTAGGTGATTCCACTACCAGGGCTTATCCCACTGATGATCCCAGGATATATAAAATTAAAGGCACCAAAATGTTTATCACCGGCGGCGAGGTTGATTTAAGCGATAATATTATTCACATGGTACTGGCCCGTCCCGAAGGTGGTGCACCCGGTTCCAAAGGCCTGGGTCTTTACATTGTGCCCAAAATTTGGGTTAACGATGACGGCAGCCTGGGGGAACCCAATGATGTTACCTGCATAGCGGTGGAGCATAAAATGGGACTCAAAGCATCAGCCACTACCATGCTTAGCTTTGGTGAGAATGATAATTGCCGGGGCATACTGGTGGGCAGCCCGCCGGACAGCAATGGGGTATCCAAAGGTCTGGCTATGATGTTCAATATGATGAATGAATCACGTATCGGTACGGGACACAACGCTTTAGCCCAAATGGCCGCTGCATTTTATTTTGCCGGGCGTTATGCCACCGAACGGATTCAGGGTCGCCCCTTTACTAATCCCAAGATAGGCCGGGTTCCGATTATCAAACATGAAGATGTAAAAAGAATGCTGTTGGAAATGAAGGCCCAGGTAGAGGCAATCCGGGCCATGATATTCAAAGGGTTTTACTATTTAGATATTGCCGAACACAGCAGCGATAAAGAAAAAGCCGCCAGGTGCAAGGGATTAGCCGAAATCCTTACCCCGCTGATCAAGACATACTCCAGCGAGACCGCCTGGGCCATGGTGGGGCAGGCTATTCAAGTCTACGGTGGAGTTGGCTATACGGAAGAATACCCGGTATCTCAGTACGCCCGGGACGTGAAGATACTTTCCATCTGGGAAGGCACCTCATTTATCCATGCCATGGACCTGGTGGGCAGAAAGATGCGCATGCAGGACGGCCAACCCTTTGAGAACTGGTTGCAGGACCGGAAAGATTTTATTGAAAAGCATAAAGGCACCGAAGGTTTTTCAACTGAATTTAACAATCTGGAAAAGGCATATCAAAGTGTAGCTACAATCAAAGAGATATATGCTTCTTACTATGCCAATAAAGATGAAAAGGGAGCATTGATACCCCTTTATGCGCCTAAAGTACTTACTTGCTGCGCCCAATTATTCTCCGGGGAAGCCATTTTGGAACAAGCATTGGTTGCAGCACGCAAGATAACTGAATTGGGCACCGAACACCACGATTATAATTATTATGCCGGGAAAATTGCTGCCGCCAGGTATTTTGCCAATAACATTCTGCCCAATGTGGTAATGCAAGCCCAACTTATTAGGAATGCTGACCAATCACCCATTGTATGTCCTGAAGAGGCGCTGTATATTAGTTAAATAAAAATTCATTACCACATATAGAATTAAATCATAAAGGGGTGTACAAAAATGGCAAGTTTTGATGTTAAGAACATTTGCGTAATCGGAGCAGGAAATATGGGACACCAAATATCCCTCTCCGCGGCTATGGCCGGATATAAAGTGGTATGTACCGATATTAATGCAGAAATATTACAAAAGGCGGAAAACTTTGCTGATACTTACCTCCCGGAGCGAGTAGCCAAGGGCAAGCTTACTGAAGATGCGGCTAAAGCAGCCAGGGCAAGAATATCCTTTACCACCGATTTAACCGAAGCAGCCAAGGATGCGGATCTGGTTATCGAGGCTGCCATTGAAAAATTGGCGATAAAACGCCAAATATTTGCCGACCTGGATAGAATTTGCCCCGCCCATACTATTTTAGCTACCAACAGCTCTTACATCGTCAGTTCCAAAATTTGTGATGCCACCGGCCGTCCTGATAAAGTTTGCAATATGCACTTTTTCAATCCGGCTCTGGTTATGAAACTTGTGGAAGTGGTCAAGGGGGCACATGTCTCCGACGATACAGTGGAAATCGTCATGGGTGTATGTAAGAAGATGGGTAAAATTCCTGTTCTGCTGCATAAAGAAATTTACGGCTTTTTGGTCAACCGGATTCTTCAGGCTATCAGAACCGAAGCTCTGTATATTCACGACATGGGAGTGGCCAGTCCCGAGGACATTGATACCGCAGTGGTAAATGCCCTTGGTCACCCGATGGGACCCTTCAGACTTCTTGACCTCACCGGCATAGATTTATCTTATTATGTCAGTATGGAGCGTTATCAAGAAACCGGTGATCCCAAATATAAACCATCTCCGATTATAGTGGAGAAGTTTGTCAAGAAAGAGTGGGGCCGCAAAACTGGAAAGGGATTTTACGAGTATTGCAAATAATATCGTGGCTGTAAATCTTTTGTTTAAACCAACAACTGACTACCTGCCAGGAAGGGATGAATGCAGTGAGAGAGGTTTATATTGTTGAAGGAGTGCGCACAGCTATAGCTAAGGCGGGCAAAAAATCATGGTTTTTCAATATAAGGGCCGATGACTTAGCGGCCAAAGTTATTAATGCCGTGCTGGAACGGGCGGGGATAACAGGTAAAAAAAGAGAGCAAGTGGATGATGTTTTTTTCGGTGGTACTGCTCTCATGAAGGATATGGGCGCTAATATAGGTCGTTACGCAACCATCATGGCCGGTATGCCCTATAGTGTGCCGGGCTGCACAATAGACCGTTTTTGTGCTTCAGGATTACAGTCTATAGCCTTTGCAGTTTCCAACATCGCCATGGGATGGGCTGATTTGATTATTGCCGGTGGTGTGCAGCACATGACCCATGTTCCCATGGGCACGGGTGCTGATCCCAACCCCCGCCTGGGTGAATTTACAGACCCTAATATGAGTTCCATGGGCTATACCGCTGAGATGGTGGCTCGCAAGTTCAATATCAGCAGAGAAAAACAAGACCAGTTTGCCGTGGAAAGTCACGCCAAAGCCCATAAAGCTACTGTAGAGGGATTATTTAAAGATGAAATTTTGCCCATAGAAGCCGATGTGCCTACTGATGACGGAGGTACCCAAAAAATGGTGGTTGACCGGGATCAGGGTATCAGACCGGATACCAACCTGGAAACTTTAGCGAAGCTAAAGCCCGTATTTTTACAGGATGAAAAGGCTACCGTAACCGCCGGTAACTCCAGCCAAACCAACGATGCCGCGGCTGCGGTACTGGTGGCCAGCAAAGAAAAAATAAAAGAGCTGGGCTTAAAACCGAAAATGAAACTGGTCAACTATACGGTTGTGGGAGTTGACCCGCAAATCATGGGCATAGGCCCGGCGGTGGCCATTCCCAAGGTACTGAAGCAGGCCGGTATGACCATAGATCAAATTGACCTGTGGGAAATAAATGAAGCTTTTGCCTCTCAAGCAGTATATTGTGTGGAAAAGCTGGGTATCAGAAACCACCCGCTGCTTAACCCAAGGGGAAGCGGCATTGCACTGGGTCACCCCCTGGGATGTACCGGTGCCCGTATAGCCACCACCATAATGCATGAAATGCCCTATTATAACGCCAAGTATGCCGTGGAAAGCATGTGCGTCGGACACGGCCAGGGTGCCGCAGCCATCTGGGAATGGGTTGGTTAGAAAGGAAGGGAATATATGGAATATCAAAACCTGTTGGTTGAGAAAGACGGCCATATTGCCATAGTGACATTGAACCGCCCGGAGGTGCGCAATGCCCTTGACCCCAAAACCTGGGCGGAAATCCGCCAGGCCGCGCGACAATGCCGTTTTGATAAAGACGTGCGGGTAATTATTATTACCGGTGCCGGAGGTAAAGCATTTGCGTCCGGAGCGGATATACGCACATTAAAAGAGCGCGACACATTGGAGGTTTTAACCAGCGAAGCCCAGGAGACTTTACTTGATGTGGAAAGTCTTGATAAGCCGGTGATAGCCGCCATTGACGGTTTTGCTCTGGGGGGCGGGTGCGAACTGGCTCTGGCCTGTGATATCAGAATTGCCACCAGTCGCTCCAAGTTGGGTCAGCCCGAGGTTAATCTGGGCATTATCCCGGGAGCCGGCGGCACCCAGCGCCTGCAAAGAATTGTGGGTATGGGCAAGGCCAAAGAATTAATTTTTACCGGTGACATCATTAGCGCCCAGGAGGCCAAGGAAATCGGTCTGGTGAACAAAGTGGTGGAGCAACCCGAAGATTTAATGCCGGTAGCCAAGGAAATGGCCCAAAAAATTATCGCCAAAGGGCCGATGGCAGTCAGCCTGGCTAAAGTAGCCATTAACGTAGGTGCTAACACCGATATACATTCGGGTATGTTGTTTGAAAAGTTTGCCCAGACCATCGCCTTTTCTACCGAGGATCGTATTGAGGGAACTTCAGCATTCTTAGAAAAACGCAAGCCCGAATTCAAAGGAAGATAATTCTAACGAACTAACTAATAGAAAGCGAGGTGGCTGGCTGTGGATTTTAGCCTGTCTGATGAAATAAGAGATATGAAACGCACGATCCGCGAATTTGTGGATAATGAAGTTGAGCCCTGTGCCCAGCAAATTGAGGAGGAAGATCGTATTCCCCAACACCTGATCGACCAGGCCAAAGAGATGGGGCTGTTTGGAATGAGTATACCGGAAGAATACGGCGGGCTTGGGCTTTCCATGCTGGATAAATGCCTGCTGCTGGAAGAGTTGGGCCGGGCCAATATGAGTTTCACCACCCTTATCGGAGCCCACACAGGCATTGGCACCACCGGTATTGTGGAACTGGCCAGTGAAGAATTGAAGAAAAAATACCTGCCGGATTTGGCCAGCGGTGATAAAATAGGAGCCTTTTGCCTCACCGAGCCTGACGCCGGGTCGGACGCGTCCAATATGAAAACCACCGCTGTATTAAAAGGTGACAAATGGATACTGAACGGTATGAAACACTTTATAACCAATGCTCCTGAAGCCCAGGTATTTACTGTAATTGCCGTAACAGACAAGGAAAAGGGAGCCCGGGGCGGCTACACGGCTTTTATTGTAGATAGGGATGCACCTGGTTTTTCCATCGGCACCATTGAGAGAAAAATGGGCCTCCGAGGTTCACATACTTCGGAAGTAATTTTTGAAGACTGCAAAGTACCCAAAGAGAATGTGTTGGGAACAATAGGCAAAGGTTATTCAAGTGCGCTGAGGATTTTAAGCAAAGGCCGGGTGGCACTGGGTGCCCGCTGCGTGGGGGCTTGTGACAAACTAATTGAATTATCAGCTAAGTATGCGCAGCAAAGGATGCAGTTCGGCAAACCTATTGCCAGTTTCCAGGCTATCCAGTGGATGCTGGCGGAAATGGCCACTGATACCGAAGCTGCCCGTGCGCTGACCTACAAGGTAGCCTGGATGGTGGACCAGAATATGCCGGTATTCAAAGAAGGCCCCATGGTAAAATTGTTTGCCTCGGAAGCTTTGGGAAGGGTAGTGGACAAAGCAGTTCAAATACACGGCGGCATGGGCTACATGAAAGAATTCCCAGTGGAACGTTTTTACCGGGATGCCAGGCTTACCCGTATCTACGAAGGTACCAATGAAATCCAGCGCATGGTTATAGCCGGCAGACTGCTCAAAGAAATGGAAATATAAATAAGCTGTTTTAGTTAGAAAGAAGGTGAAACCGGGTGGAAAGTGTAGCAATTATTGGCGCCGGGCAAACCCGGTATGGTGATTTCCCCAACAAGGGTGTTAAAGAACTGTTTGCTGAAGCTTACCTGGAAATGTTGCAAAGTGTGGACCGGGGAATTGACCAGCAGCGCATAGGCGCAGCTTTTATAGGCAGTCTGAGTTCAGGCAGCGGTTTTCAACTGGGGCAACTGGCGCCACTCCTCATGGGACACGTTGGCTTGCCTCGTGTAAACGCCGTCAGAATTGAGAATGCCTGTGGATCCGGCGGGTATGCTCTATTTAATGCTGCGTGTGCGGTGGCCTCGGGCAAGGTTGATATAGCCATTGCGGGGGGCGTGGAAAAAATGAGAGATGTTTCTTCCAGCAAAGGCCGTTACTGGCTGGGTGTATCCGGGGATACGGAATTTGAGCGCCTGGCCGGGTCAACATTTGCCGGGATTTACGCCTTGATGGCTGCCAGGTATATGCACGAGTACGGTCTTAAAAGGGAGCACCTGTCAATGGTGGCAGTGAAAAACCACCGTAACGCAGTAGCCAACCCCAAGGCACAATTCCGCAAGGAAATTACCTTAGAGCAAGCCAAGAAAGGTGTGCCCGTAGCTTATCCATTCAACGTATGGGATTGCAGCCCCACCACCGACGGTGCTGCGGTGGTACTGTTATGCAACGCCAAGATAGCCCGGGAATTTACTGATAAACCTGTTTATCTCAAGGGCTTCGGGGCCGCCAGCGATTACCTGGCCATTCATGACAGGGATAGTATGACCAGACTGCTGGCTACACGTAAGGCTGCAGCAGAGGCCTACAAGCAAGCAGGTATCGGCCCCAAAGATATAGATTTTGCAGAGGTGCACGATTGTTTTACCATTGCGGAAATATTAGCTTACGGGGATTTAGGTTTTGCCGAAGAAGGAAAAGCCCAGTACCTGTTGGAAGAAGGGTATACACAGATTGACGGCAAGCTGCCGGTGAACGCCAGCGGTGGACTGAAGGCCAAAGGTCACCCCATTGGTGCTACCGGCTGCGGCATGGCATGCGAGATTTTTAAGCAGCTTCGTGACGAAGCTAAAGAGCCCAGCAGGCAAATTAAAAATGCCAGGTACGCTTTATCCCACAATGTAGGTGGTTCCGGCGGAACGGCCGCGGTATTCATCTACCAGAGGGGGGATGCCTGATGAGTAAGAGTATAATATCCTACGGAGTTTACTTACCGTATTTGCGCATTAAAAGAGATGAATTTTTGAGTGCCCTGGGCAGCTGTTCTGCAGCCATGAAGGAAAAAACAGTCATGGACATAGATGAAGACGTCACCACCATGGCTGTGGAAGCAGCCCGCAACGCGCTGGCCGGTCTGGATATTTCCCGGGTAGGTGTTTTAACGCTGGCATCCACTAATTTCCCATATCAAGAAAAAGAGATGGCGGGTACAATGGTGGAGGCGTTGGGATTATCTAACAATGTTTTATCTGCTCAGCATGCAAATTCCACTATGTCCGGCACACAGGCCATCCTTTCCGCACTGGGTCTTATGGATCAGAACGATCAGCCATATGCGCTGGTGGTGGTGTCAGATGCACCAACCTCCGCAGCCCATGTGGATTTGGAAAACGGGTTTGGTGCCGGTGCATGTGCCTTTGTGCTGGCTAAAGATGAACCCGGCCTGGCCTATGAAGGGGTATTCGGTTACTCTACCGAAGCTATGGGACTGCGCTACCGTTTACCGGGTGAGACCGATATGCGGGATATTGGCGTAAAAGCTTATGCTACCCAAGATTATAATGAAACGGTCAAGGCCGCGGTGAGCGGTTTAATGGAAAAAACAGGACGAAAACTGGCTGATTATAACCACGTAATATTACATCAAAGCGATGCTAAAACTGCTGCCGCCCTGGCCAAAAAAATGGGTTGCACCGAAGAGCAAACCAAAGGGGGACAAGTGTTTGCCCAGTTGGGTGATACCGGCGCCGGTGCACCTTTACTGGCTTTATGCCGGGTATTGGATGTAGCCGCAAACGGTGATCATATACTGGTTTGTTCCTATGGTTCCGGTTCAGGCAGTCAAGCGCTTAGTTTCAAACTGGAAAAATCCTTGGTGGCACAAACCAACAAACCCATGCAAGCAGCGCTGGAATATAAGAAATATATCAGCTACGTTCAATACCTGAAACTGAAAAGAAGTATTTGAGGTGATTAAATGGGCGCACATATATCCATTCCCATGTACCAAAGGGCGGTTCCTCAACGCTACAGGTTAATCGGGCAGCGCTGCCAATCATGTGGTAGGATTAATTTTCCTCCCAAAGCAGTCTGCAAATACTGTCTCCAAGGAACAACCTTTGAAAATGTCCAGCTTAGCGGCAAAGGCACAATATATTCATATACTATAATCGCCGGTGGCGGTGCCCCGCCTGAATTTGCGGCAGAGGCCCGCTGCAAGGGCAGTTATCCTGTGGCCATTATCCAATTGGAAGAAGGCCCACGGGTAATAGCCCAGGTGGTTAATCCACCCGAAGAGGGAATTACCATTGGCATGCCGGTTAGAGCTGTATTTAGAAAAATATATGAAGAAGAAGGGGTAACTAGATACGGTTTTAAATTTAGCCCCGCATAGTAACTTGCTATGTAAGAAACCCACGGTGTAAAAAACCGTGGGCTTTTTTAATGCTAATCAATCAATTCAATTTATCTTAATCCACCCATTTAGGTTGTCTTTTTTCAATAAAAGCGCCAATGCCCTCCCGAGCGTCCTTCGTGGTACTGTTTAACGTAATCACTTCGCTGGCGTAATTTAATGCTTCAAAGTCCTCCATGTTAATTTGCCGGTAAAAGGCTTTTTTACCAACGGCCACTGCAGAAGCGCTATAACCGGCAATGGTGGCCGCCATTTGTTCAGTGGCGCTTTCCAACTCACCTGGTGGCACCACTTTATTCACCAACCCGTAAATCAAAGCGTCCCGGGCCGGCATTAAATCGCCCGTTAAAAGCATTTCCATAGCTTTCTTGCGACCAATATTCCTACTTAAAAAAACAGCCGGGGTACTGCAAAAAAGACCAATTTTAACCCCCGGCGTGCCAAATAAGGCATCTTCGGAAGCTACAGCCAGGTCACACGCGGCAACCAACTGGCACCCGGCAGCGGTAGCTATGCCGTGCACCTGGGCAATTACCGGTTGAGGCATATCCCGAATGGCTTGCATGGTTTTGTAGCAAGTTTGAAAAAGCTGCAACAATTCCTGGGGATCGCTTTCGTAAACTTCCTTTAAATCATGCCCGGCAGAAAAAATTTTGCCAATGCCCTTGACGATGACTGCGTTAACTCTTTTATCCACCGCTTTTTCGTTCCCTATATCAGTTAACAAATCAGTAAGCTCCTCCAATAACCCTTTGGAGAGAGCGTTACGCTTTTCAGGACGATTGAGACTTATATAACCTATTTTACCCTTTTGCTCAAAAAGGAGATACTGATATGGCATAATATTTGACTGTTCTGCCGAACATTATCTAATATTGCCTGACAAACAGGCAATGCCGGCAAAGCAGTTATTCACCTCCTGTGAACTTTTTAATATTTGATTAAACACCGGGGGGTAAAATCCTGCTATCTAAATTTAATTTTTTTGAATATTTTAAATTTTAATTAATAATTTTGAGTCACTTTCACCGCGCTATTTTATATTGAACAATTTTGTTAGGTGCACTGGTAATCTATTCTGTCAGTGGCAACGAATACGATTTAATTTTTACTAGCGTGTTGCTAATATAAGAATAATTTATAGCTAAATTATTGACAAACAATAAAGATTATATTAAATTTATTATAAAATAATATGTATAATAAAGCACTGCATGCTGAATACTTAAGCGGAACCGGCACCCTTTTATTGAAGAGCTTGAATGTTCAAATAACTTTTAATGATTGAGGGATAACCATGATTAATAAACTAAAGAAACTTGGTCTCAGGGCCACACCACAGCGCATGGCAATTATGCAGTTACTGGACGGTAATACCAGTCACCCTTCAGCAGAGGAAATATATAAAGAGCTAAAGCCGGAATATCCATCACTATCTCCGGCAACAGTATATAATACCCTGGAGGCATTGGCCAGGGCAGGCGAAATCCAGGAAATAAATATTGATCCGCAACGGCGCCGCTTTGATCCCAATCCACGTCCACACTGCCACTTTCTTTGCCAACGGTGCCAAAAGGTCTATGACCTACCCCTGGCAATGGAGGATTTACCTGTTCCAAAACAGGTGGCCACGTTTAAGATTAACAGTTTTTCTTTACATCTTTACGGGGAATGTGATCAATGCGGCAGTAACAAAAACGATGACAATGAATTGTAAGACGTAATAAAAATAAATAAGGAGGATACCAATGTCTACAAAAACCCAGGATAATTTAATGGCGGCCTTTGCCGGGGAATCCCAGGCTAACCGCAAGTATCTAGCCTTTGCCCAAAAAGCGGAAAAAGAAGGCAAAGAAAAAATTGCCAGGCTATTTCGGGCCATAGCTGAGGCGGAAACCATCCATGCTTTGAAGCAACTGGAAACAGCCGGTAAAGTCGGTTCCACATCGGATAACCTAAAAGCGGCTATTGAAGGTGAGACCTATGAATATAGCAATATGTACCCCGATTTTATTGAAACAGCTAAACAAGAGGAGCAAACTGCAGCCGCCAAAATCTTTCATTTAGCCAATGAGGCCGAAAAGGCGCATGCCCAACTTTATCAAAAGGCTATTAAGGAATTGGAGGAAAAGGGAGACATGCAAGCCGCCTCGTTCCATCTCTGCCCGGTATGTGGCTATGTTGCTGAAGATCACCCACCCGAGCGGTGCCCCATCTGTAATGCTCCGGCCAAATCCTTTAAAGCATATTAAGTTATAAATTGTATAAGTAAACCAAAACTGCTGGTATACCAACGCCGGCAGTTTTTGTTTTTTGTAGATAAAATAAAGGTTCACTGATACAATAGAAAAGGATATTGTCCAATGGCTATGGTGCTTTTATAAAGTAGCAACTATGTTTAAATTAAAAATTTTTAATCTTCCCTTCAGGTGTATTTAATATAGGGCTGTCATTATTAAAATAGCAAAAACAACTTGAGGGGGCGAAAATCATGATCAAAGAAAAATCTTTGCGGATTACTGTTATCGGCATTCTGTCAGCTCTGGTGTTAGAGGTTGCCCTGCTGGGAGGATTATTTTTTTCTTTACCCAGGGATAGTTTTAATTCTGCACTGGCCGCTACGGGCACGACAAATTCTATAAACACCGCGGCACCGGTGGGCACAAACATAATAGCAAACACAGTGGCTAAAACCAGCCCGGCGGTAGTAAAAATTGAAACCGTAAGAAAAAGCAATACCAGGATTGATCCTTTTTTTAACGATCCTTTCTTCCGTGAATTTTTTGGCACACCAGGGCCTTACAGAATGGAACCGGATGTTCGCCAGGGAATGGGCTCAGGTTTTATTATCAGTAACGATGGTTATATACTAACCAATGAGCATGTGGTCAGCGGGGCTACTGAAATTAACGTTTATCTCTCCGGTCGGGATAAACCGCTAACAGCGAAATTGGTCGGTGAAGATGCCCAACTTGATTTGGCAGTGCTCAAAATAAATGCGAATAGTAAACTTCCTTATTTGGAACTGGGTAACGATGACAATACCCGGGTAGGCGAATGGGTTATCGCCATCGGTAATCCATACGGGCTAGATCACACCGTTACCGCAGGTGTCATCAGCGCCAAAGGCAGGCCAGTGCAGGTAGAGGGCAGGCAGTACAAAAATCTGCTGCAAACCGACGCCTCCATCAACCCGGGCAACAGCGGAGGGCCACTTTTAAATCTGGAAGGAAAGGTAATAGGCATTAACACTGCGGTAAACGCCAGTGCCCAGGGGATTGGTTTTGCCATCCCGGCCAATACAGTAAAATCAGTGCTGAACACATTAATTGAAAATGGTAAGGTTTCCCGCCCCTGGATGGGGGTGTATATCCAGACTTTAAACGCTGAACTGGCGGAACGGTTAGGATTGCAAAGCACCCAGGGCGCCTTGCTGTCCGGGGTGGTGGCCGGATCCCCGGCTGATAAAGCTGGACTTAAACAAGGTGATGTTGTTTTAGCTATAAACCAGCAAAAAATTACTGACGCTGCTGACATAACCAAATTTATTGAAAAATGCAAAGTGGGAGATAAAGTTACTTTGCTTGTGGAAAGAAACGGTTCCCGGCATAACATTACCGTTACCCTGGCGGAAAAGTAAAATGGCACAGGAGTGGGTGTTTTGAAAATACTGGTTATAGATGATGACAAAAAAATTACCAGCATGATGCAAAGGGTACTTACCTTTGAAGGACATGAAACATTTATTGCATATAACGGCGAGGAAGGACTGCATAAAGCCGAGCAATATAAACCCGACCTGGTTATACTGGACATTATGATGCCCAGGTTGGATGGCTGGGAGGTATGCAGAAAACTGCGGATGCAAAGCGATGTGCCAATTTTAATGCTTACCGCCCGGGACGAAGTGGCGGACCGTGTGAGGGGGTTGGACGTGGGTGCCGATGATTACCTGGTGAAACCCTTTGCATTGGAAGAGTTGCTGGCCCGGGTCCGGGCATTGTTTCGCAGGGTACGCCGGCTAGGCCATGGTAATGAGCTTGTGCTTAGCTTTGCCGATTTAACTTTGGATTTGGAGAAAAGGGAAGCCCGGCGGGGTGACACGGTGATTTCCCTGACCACCAGGGAGTTTGAGCTACTTAAACTTTTTATGCAACATCCCCGCCAGGTACTAACACGGGACCAGATCATGGAACAGATCTGGGGATATGATTTTTCCGGCGAATCCAATGTGTTGGAGGTCTATATTGGTAACCTGCGTCAAAAACTGGAGCAACCGCAAGCACCCAAGTTGCTTCATACCGTGCGGGGTGTGGGTTATACTTTAAGGGAGCAGTGATTACAGATGCATTTGCGTACCAAGCTCACTCTACTGTATACCGGGGTTCTCGGGCTGGCCCTTTTCATATTAACCACGGTACTACTTTTAGCCACTTCACATACTTTATATAAAGAAGTGGATGAGAGCATTTTCGCCAAAGCTGCTTCCCTTGTCAAATCAATTAGAGTTACCGGTAATCCCTTTTCACTGCGTGAAGTGGTGCTGCCCGATGTAGATGTTTTTGCAGCGCCTGATACCTATCTGCAAATAGTGGATACCCGGGGGCGAGTGGTATCCCGCTCCGGTAATCTGGGGGGACAATACCTGCCCCTGGGTGAATATACGCTGCAAAACGCATTGCAGGGAGAGGGTTTTTATGAAACAGTACAGGCCGGTGGTCAGCAAATACGAGTGTATAATGTGCCGCTGGTAATTGATGGGCAGTTAGTGGGACTGTTGCAGGTTGGAAGAGCGCTTTCCACAGTACACGCACTGCTGAACCAGTTGCGCTTTTTTATTGCTCTGGTTGGTACGGCATCAATATTGCTGGCTGCACTACTGGGGTGGTTGTTGGCTCGAACAGCCTTAAGGCCACTGGATAAAATTACTGGCATTGCCGCTTCCATAGAGAGTAACAGTGACTTGGGCAGGCGCATCGAGTACGCCGGCCCGGCGGACGAACTGGGTCGTCTAGTGGCGACACTGAACGCCATGTTTGAACGATTGGAAAGCATGTACCACCGCCTGCAACAAAGTTATGATCTGCAGCGCCGGTTTGTCTCGGACGCCTCTCACGAACTGCGCACTCCGCTGACCACTATCCGTGGCAATGCCGAGCTGCTGCTCAAGATGCAGGATGCCGATCCGGTCCTGGTATCGGAAGCATTAAATGATATTACCGATGAAGCCCGCCGCTTGAGCCGGCTGGTGGAAGATCTGTTGATACTGGCCCGGGCCGATGCAGGTTTTATGCCGGAAAAAGAACCGGCCGGTCTGATGGAACTGCTGCAGGGAGTGGTTAGGAAAGCCCGTTTTTTGGCCGGTGACAGAGAGTTTGTATTTGAAGAACAATACCCGTCCGGAGCATGGCTATTGGCAAACCGCGACCACTTCAGTCAATTAATGTTTATTTTACTTGATAATGCCTTCAAATATTCGCCTCCCGGCAGTACAGTGGGGCTAACGGTTAATTTACTGCCGCAGGGTCCGGTAGTACTAGGTAGCGGGATCAAGTCCGGGTACTCCGACCACACCCGGCGGCACCCGGAACAGTTCGCTACCTCCAACATCCAACAAGGTTGGGTGGAGATAGCTGTTACAGACCAGGGACCGGGCCTTGCACCGGGTGAAGAGAACCGCATTTTCGACCGTTTTTTCCGCGGGGAAAGCACCCGGGGACAGGAAGGTTCCGGGTTGGGATTATCCATTGCCCGCTGGATCGTTGACTGGCACGGTGGTCATATCAGTGCCGCCAACAGACCGGAAGGAGGTAGTGTTTTTACTGTGCTGCTGCCCCTTTATTTTGGCGAAAAGGATGAACGGTCTTCCCATCCTGGTGATTAAAGCCTATATACCTACTTGCACAAGGGTTGGCTTTAAAATGCGCATTACTTCCCGGGGATCAAGGCTAACCACATAACCACGTTTCCCTCCGTTGATATAAATCCTGGACAGTTCCGCAATGGTTTGTTCCATATACACAGGCATGGCCCGGCGAGTGGCAAACGGGGAAGTCCCTCCTACCAGGTACCCCGTGTGTTTGTTGGCTGTTTCAGGCGAGCAGGGTGATATACTTTTAACACCAATCAGCCGGGCCAGTTTTTTTGTGGAAACCTGCCGGTCTCCGTGCATTAAAACAATCAGTGGTTTTTTATGCTCATCTTCCATAACCAGTGTTTTAATTATGTAATGTTCATCAACACCTAACTCTCGGGAAGAAACGGCTGTCCCGCCCTTGTCTTCATAGGCATAAGTGAAATCCTCGAACTCTACCTTTTCCTTAAGCAGTAAGCGCATAGCGGGTGTCATGGAAACTTTATTTTTAGCCATCTTATAATCCTTCCTTATTTTCTTCTTAATATCTTTGTCAACCTCGGTTCAAACCATATTAAGGGCAAGTCTTTATAACAATCTTGACCGGCTAGCCAGGTTTAGGGTTTGGCGTTGTTAAATAATTCTTATCCTTAGTATACTATATATTTGACAATGTGCTTCTTTCTATTAAATTGGGCAAGCGGTAGCTGTATTTTTGCCTTTACAAACCCAACCGGCTACTTTATTATAATATTAAAACAATTATTTTAATGAGTTATATTTTCAGAGGTGATAAACATTATGGGCAAAGGAGAACAAAACCAGGTTTGCGACATATTTTGTTACGACGAGGAAAAAGTGCACCGCATGAAGCAGGAAGTTTCAAACATTGAGGGGCTAAGTCAAATATTTAAAGCGCTGGCTGATGAAACCAGGATAAAAATAGTCTATGCTTTAGCCCGGGAAGAACTATGCGTTTGTGATATCGCCCAGATAATTGATTCCAGTGTAGCTGCTGCTTCCCACCACTTACGGCTGCTCAAAAATATGGGTCTGGCCAGGAGCAGAAAACAGGGCAAAATGATGTTTTATTACTTAACTGATTCATGCGTGAAAACTATTATCGACGTAGCGCTAAAACACCACAATCACTACCCGGCGTAAAAGCACAATACCAATAAATGCAGCCAAGATGACATAAAATACCTTTAACGCAACTGGAGGTTTAAGATATGACACAATGTCCCGGACATAATTGCAGTTGTATAAAAGACTCTATCATGGAAGAACTGACACCGGAAGGATTGCAGCAAGCAATGAAAGTGATCAAGCCGGATGATATGCCAAAACATGATCCAAAGTCAAATATAAATGATGTACAAAAGACTGTCTTTGTTCTTTATGGTTTGGACTGTGCCGACTGTGCCGCTAAACTGGAAAAAAGAGTTGCCGGTTTGCCAGGGGTAGAGGAGGCCGAGATTAATTTTGGTGCTTCCAAAATAAACGTGCGCCACACCGCCAGTGTGCCGAAAATAATACGTGCCATCAAGGAGGCAGGTTACACAGCGGAGCCCGTTGTTGATGACGCAGTAATGGCCACTAACCAACAACTCCGGTATGATCCCAAACTATTATTGACATTGTTATCCGGCTTGTTTTTAGCCGGGGGAATGGCGGCCTCGCTATTTAACCTGGCGGACCGCCTGATCGCGGGGTTACTGTTGGCAGCAATGTTGTCGGGCGGATACTTTGTAATTAAAAACGCCTTTTACTCTATCAAAGCGTTAAGCATGGACATGAACGTGCTGATGAGTGTGGCTGTTATAGGGGCAGTTGCTATAGGAGAGTGGTTTGAGGGTGCTACAGTGGTATTCCTCTTTTCCCTGGGTAATACTTTGCAGGCGTACAGCATGGCTAAAACACGGTCATCCATACGTGATTTGATGAAACTTTCTCCCCGGGAGGCGCTTGTTTTGCGTAACGGAAGAGAAATCATGCTGTCCGTGGAACAAATCGCTGTGGGCGATATTATTATTGTCAAGCCCGGGGAACGCATTGCGATGGATGGGACTGTTATCAAGGGCAATTCCCAGGTTAACCAGGCTCCCATTACCGGAGAATCGCTACCTGTGGAAAAGGCCCCCGGAGCGGATGTTTATGCCGGTACCATTAATCAAGAGGGAACACTGGAAATACAGGTTACCAAAAAGATACAGGATACTACCCTGGCTAAGATAATCGACCTGGTGGAGGAAGCCCAGGCCCAACGCGCCCCTTCTCAACAATTTGTGGATATATTCGCCAAATATTACACACCTTCCGTAATCGCTACAGCGGTGGCCATTGCTACCATTCCCACCCTTTTCCTGGGGCAGCCTTTCTTGCCGTGGCTGGAAAGGGCACTGATTATGCTTGTGATCGCTTGCCCCTGCGCTCTGGTAATATCCACCCCGGTGGCCATTATATCGGCCATCGGCAGCGCTGCACGGCGGGGAGTACTAATTAAGGGTGGTGCTTATCTGGAAGGAGCGGGGGGTTTAAAGGCCGTGGCCTTTGATAAAACAGGTACCCTTACCAAGGGCTGCCCCGAGGTTACCGATGTAATCGCATTGCCAGGCCATCAGAAACAGTTTTTGCTGGGTATAGCCGTAGCAGTGGAACACCGTTCCCAACATCCCGTAGCACGAGCCATTCTTGGCTATGCTAAAAGAGAGAGAATAAAGGCCTACCAAAGCGAACAGTTTCAATCTATTCCCGGTCAGGGGGCCATAGCCTTGATTAATGGAACAAAATATTATATTGGTAATACGAGATTATTCATGTCTTTGGGAACCGATTTAACCGGTGTGCAGGAACGACTGGCCACATTGCAAAGACAGGGTAAAACAGCCATGCTGGTGGGCACTGCCGATCAACTGATAGGTATTATTGCTGTTGCCGACCGGGTCCGCCCTGATAGCATGATTGCGCTGCAGGGTTTACGTTCAACCGGAATTAAAAAACTGGTCATGCTTACCGGAGATAATACTGCTACCGCCAGCGCCATTGCTGAATACCTGGGTGGATTAGAGTACAAGGCGGAATTGCTGCCCCAGGAGAAACTATCCACCATCAAGGAACTTCAGTCTCGTTACGGCAGGGTGGCTATGGTGGGAGACGGGGTTAACGACACCCCGGCACTGGCCGCTGCCGATATTGGCATTGCCATGGGTGGTGTGGGCACCGACACTGCGCTGGAAACGGCGGATATCGCCCTTATGGCAGATGATCTAAGCAATCTGTCTTACACCATCAAACTGGGTCGCCGGACCCTGGGGATAATTAAGCAGAATATCACCTTTGCCCTGATGGTGAAAGCATTGTTTATAGCGGGCACATTCTTGGGTTTTACCAACCTGTGGATGGCGGTTTTCGCCGATACCGGCGCAGCCATGCTCGTAATTGCCAATGGCATGCGTCTGATGCGAGTGCGAGAAGATAAGATGGCGGTGTAAAAAAACAGTATAAACTAGGAAAACCTGTTCCCCTTTAAATACATTGGGGCAGCAGGTTTTTCAATCCTTTCTCAAAACTTGTAATATTAAGGAAATACTATTGGAATGCCACCTCACCTACAAATTATATACTAATTTCAATATTAATAAATATACCAATTGTTTGTTAAAATTTTTTCAAGAAATCTTGACAAATTACAGACAAGCAGGTATAATGTCAATTGTCGCTGATGCGGTGTATCTTAAATAACGATTGCGGAGCTGTGGTGTAGCGGTCTAACATGTCGGCCTGTCACGCCGAAGATCGCGGGTTCGATTCCCGTCAGCTCCGCCAATAAATTAATAAATAGTTAACATGCGGAAGTAGCTCAGTGGTAGAGCATCGCCTTGCCAAGGCGAGGGTCGCGGGTTCGAATCCCGTCTTCCGCTCCATTTTATTTTTTATAATTTGTTCAGGACACCTTATTTATTGTATTTTTATTAGGGCACCCTAATTGAAACCCAGGCAACTAATATCAGCTAGTACCATATACCCCCCACGTGTATTTGAGTATACGTGGGGGGGTATTTTGTGTCACGGCAACATTTATTTTTAGTAAACAAATCTGCAAATTTGAAAACACGTGTTATACCCAACCGGCAACAACCGTTGCCGGTCGGATCTATGCAATAAACCTTTTTCTCATTAAGCAAACCCAGGCCCTGGGCGGTTTTGGGTGATTCGATCCAAATTGACCGGAAACAAGAGACAGTATTTCAAAATACGGCTCTACTGCATTAACAATATCTCTGGCAGTGCGCTGTGGTGGACCAGGGACATTACGACGTTCATCAGCATTACCTATAAGACTTAACCACAGTCCATCTTTGTCTAAATGGTTAGCTACATTTTCCGCAAATTTCTTCCTTTCTTCATCGGATTGAAATGAATGGAAACAGCCCCGATCGAAAGCAAAACCAAATGGCATCCCTTCAATTCTGTTAGTAAAAAAGTCAATTTCAATAAATGTACATTTAACATTAGCTTTTGATGCTTCCTTTGTGGCCACCTGTATTGCAATATCTGAAGTGTCAACACCTACTACATCAAAGTTGTTTTGGGCCAGCCATATAGAGTTATAGCCAGTTCCGCAACCAATATCCAGTGCTTTACAAGGCCCTATGGCCGCCGTAGTTACAGTTTGTATCAGGTTAAAATCAGGTTTGCCTATATCCCAAGGAGTATCGCCAACCTTATATCTTTTCTTGTAACGCTCCTCTATCATCATTTTATTTTACCTCCTGCCAATATAATTCCCAATCTTGACTATTCAGCATCTTTATATAATTGACCTAAAAGCTTTATTACCGCCTTTAACCAATATTATATATTAATTCAAGTTTAATACAACGCACTTAGCTCAATCAAAATAATAAAATTTAACATTTTTGTGCCGACAAAACTATGCTTTCGATATCCATTTTCTTTTAGTATCCCGAAAAACCAATCCAACTTTTGGTAACAAATCTACAGCCCTACTTATTAATAAGTATTAGTCCAATAACACAAAATGCAGCTCCTATGATTTTGTTAATATCAAAGCCCTCTTTATAAAAAAATACCCCTATTGGAATAAGGGCCAGGGCAAGAGCTATATTTGCAACTAACGAACCCAGGCTTATTTGCCAACCTGCTCTATACGCCATTAAATATCCAAATTCCAGACCAACTATCGAAACGCCAAGGGCAATACTTGTCCAGTTTAAGTTGGAAAAGGATTCATAAAATGACTTATCAGTTTTGTTAAATATAAACAATAAGATGGTAAAAAAAGTTGCAGTCAAGTATGTAACAAACAACGCTGAAAACGGATTGGCATTTGCCGGCGTGGATTTTTGACATACATTATAAATAACATTTGAGGTTACTATAAGCACAATTGAAAAGACATACATAAACATGATTCGCTACCTCGAATTAGTATCCATTGAATTATATATATTTTAACACTATATATTATATTTGACTATTTATTCTATAATTTAAATATAGTAATAAATTAGAGCCAATTACTGACAGAACATTCATATAAAAACGGACTGACCAATATCACTGGATTAAAATCAAAAATATAATAATCGCTATGGAAGAGGACTTATTATGAAAGTAACAAATATTACGGTTGCAGTATTAGGAGCAGGTGATAGAGGGTTTGATTACGGAGAATAGGCGCAAGTTTTAAAAAGAATTAGGGGCTGGTTCCTCTACCAACCCCTGTACGCTAAAGTTTATCAAGTATGAAAAAGCAGGAGAACCGAACCACTGCTTTGTTAAAAAACCTTCTTTTTCTTCATATAATCCTCAACGTGCATCAATGTTTCGCCAAAACGCTGGAAGTGTACAACTTCCCGCTCCCGCAACCAGCGCAGTACGTCTTTTACCTGCGGGTCGTCGGTTAAATGAAGCAGGTTTTCATACACGGCCCTGGCCTTTTGTTCGGCGGCCAGGTTTTCATGCAAATCTGCCACCGGGTCACCGGTAGCGGAAACATATGCAGCCACCCAGGGGACCCCGGCGGCATTTTCCCAGTATAGAGCACGCCCGTGATCCGCGTAATGACTGCCTAAATCAGCAGCTTTTATGGCTTCGATGGGAGCACCTTCAATGAGCTTATATACCAGCGTGGCAACTATCTCCATATGTGCCAGCTCTTCAGTGCCTATGTCGGTAAGTACCCCCTTGGCCATGGCGGTGGGCATGGTGTAGCGCATGTTCAGGTAGCGCAGGGAAGCGGAAAGTTCCCCTTCCGGCCCGCCATATTGAGTTATGATATATTTAGCCATCCGGGGATCAGGGGCACTCACCCGGACGGGTATTTGTAATTTCTTTTCATACACCCACATATTCACATATCCTTTCTATATTTAATACTTAATTTCCCAGGGCCACGGGCTATCCACCCATTTCCAGTAATTTTGCACGTTCGGAGAATACCCAAAGCTAAGCAAGGGACCGTAGACTTGCTCATAGTTACGTACGGCTTGCAATAAATCTTTATGCACTTGATTAAACATGGCCAGCGCCTGTTGGTCATCGGGATGAGTATCTAAAAACAGATTCAGTTCGGTAGCTACAAATGATAATTGTTGTATTTGCAACAGCATCTTCACCTGATTGCGTTGCTCCATAATAATTCACCTCCACCACTTAAATGTTTTAAATTCTATTAGCGGGGATAGGGTCTATATAATTCAGGAAACAATGTGCCCGTTTCCAATGCCCGGGCAGGGGTGTTAACTTTCCCCCACCTTTGAATGCAAAAGTAAGCCCTGGCCAGTTCCATGTCCGGGCAACTTGGGGCACCGGGCTTACCCGGGCAATCAGGACAACCAGGGTGACCCGGGTAACCGGGGTGAGGAGGATAACCTGGATGATAACCTGAACTAAAGCCCGGTTGGCCGGAATAAGGCGGTAAGCCACCGGTCTGAACAGGGTCAAAGGGTGCATACATCGGGTCAACAGACTGCAGCGGTTCATGCGGGACAGCAGCGCCAGGCCCCCCGGGGCTCGGGCCCAATCCAGTTGATGTTACCGCATCGATTTTTTCTTTAGCCCCGGTTTTTACTTGATCCGGTTTTTTTTCTTCTCTGTTTTTCAACGCGTATACCTCCAAGTAACTTTTTCGGAAGCAATGTACTTTAAAACCAAATTATGCCGGAGCCGCCATATGTGTTACATACTAATATTTAAAACAGTTAACTAACTTAAATTATTAAAACAATCATTATACTAAAATAAGCACAAAAAAAGTAAGGAATGGCAAGCTGCCATCCCTTACTGACGCAAAATGTTTTTATTATATTGCACCTGTAAAGTCACCTCATTTAGAGATTCTTACATAAGCCCCTTTGGGCCATTTTACTTTCTGAGGTTACTAACTATTTAATTAACTTACACTCTTACGCAAGCATTTTTTCCAAATCGTTCTCCGGTGTGGTGATGAGTTGAAGGTTGTAGTTCTCCTGAATAACGGCCAGTACATTAGGTGTCAAAAATGCCGGGGCCGACGGGCCGATGCGGATATTCTTGATACCCAGGTGCAGCAGGGTAAACAATATGGATACCGCTTTTTGCTCGAACCAGGACAGCACCAGACTCAGAGGCAGGTCATTGACACCGCAGTTAAATACCTTGGCCAGCGCCACCGCCACCTGGATAGCCGAGTAAGCATTGTTGCACTGACCCATATCCAGCAGGCGCGGAATGCCGTCAATGTCACCCAGATCCAGATAATTGAAACGATACTTGCCACAACCCAAGGTAATTATTATGCAGTCCTGGGGTATTTGTTTCACCAATTCGGTATAGTAGCTACGGGAAGCCTTGGCACCTTCACAGCCGCCCACCAGGAAAACGTGGCGAATTTTACCGGCTTTGACAGCCTCCACTACTTTGTCGGCAATGGACAGCACAAAATTGTGGTGGAAGCCGGTTGTCAGTGTGCCACCTTCTTTTTCCGGCAGCGCACCCAGGGATTTGGCCTTTTCAATTACTGCAGTGAAATCCCGGTTTTCAATATGGGTAACTCCCGGCAGTTTAGCAACACCGCAGGTGAACATGCGGTCCTTGTAGGACTCCTTGGGCAGCAACACACAGTTGGTGGTGCCCAGAATAGCACCCGGAAACTCCTCAAATTCTTTCTTTTGATTTTGCCATGCGGTGCCATAATGCCCTACTAGATTTTTGAACTTTTTCAGTTCCGGATAAGCATGTCCCGGCAGCATTTCGCCGTGGGTGTATACGTTAACCCCGGCCGCTTCCGCCTGCACCAGTAGTTCATACATATCTAACAAGTCATGGCCGGTGATTAAAACGGCCGGGCCGGGTTTAAAGCCGGTGAACACCTGGGTGGGTTCCGGGGAACCAAATCGCCCCACATTGGCCTTATCCAGCATTTCCATGGCCATCAGATTTATTTCTCCCAATTCAAGCACTTTTGCTACGTGGTCATCCAGATCAAAGTTGACGTTGGTAAGAGTGGTAAACAGCGCTTTATGCATAAAGGCATCCACCTTTTCATCGCGCAGGCCCAGTTCCCTGGCGTGGTATGCATAAGCGGCCACACCTTTTAGCCCGATTATCAGGGCGTCCTGTAAACTGGCGATATCCTCATTCTTACCGCAAACCCCCACTTTGGTGCAACCGGTTCCACCTGCCGTTTGTTCACATTGGTAACAAAACATATAAATATTCCTCCCTTGGATTTAATTTTTTTCGTTGCTGTTGTTTGCTATTAATAATTTACCTAATTTCGCTGCCCTCCAATATGAGCTAGATCACACCCGGGAATTTAAATTTATCACAAGAGCAATTAATTTAATCGCAACTTAATCGCAACGACCAATAAAACTTGTCCCTACAGTATTAATAAATATTTTTAAAACCAGGTTATTTTTAAAGGAAAAAGGTAGGTATCCGGTGAATTTTAGTGTAAGGGAGGGGTAGTATGAAAGCGGTGGCAGTTTATGGTTGTACCGCCAGTACGGGTAAAACCTCCGTAGCTAAAGAATTGGCCGGTTTTTTTCATCTGCAGGGCCGCAGCACAATGCTGGTGGATTTAGATCTGACAAAGGGACAGCTTACCGAAAAGTTGGGCCTTAACAGTTCACCGAACATTGGTACATGGCTGACGGATATATTCAAAAAGCTTGATAGTTTACCTTTCTGGAACATTAATTATACCCGGGATGAAATAGAGCCATATGTACAAAAATTTGATGGTTTATCAGTGCTGGCCAGTAACACGGCGGACAATTTAGACAGTTCCCCATTGTTGTTATACGGTATAGATGTCATAATGCGCAGTCTGCTGGCAACACCTTATGATGTGCTGGTATTTGATACCAATGGAAAAGTACGTGATTATACGTTTAACGCACTGCTCAGAATGAATAAGGTACTTTTGGTGGCCGAACCTTTTGGTTTTTCTTTGCCCAATGCAGAGGCTTTTATACGCCTGCTGCAGGATGAAGGATTCAATCCGGATCAGTTCGGGTTGGTGCTGAACCGTTATCCCACCTATGCGGAAGAGGATCCTCTGGAAATAAGCCGTGCACTGGGGATATCCCTTTACGGAGTACTTCCAAATTACCCGGATTTATCAGGGAAAAAAGGTCACGCCAGAATTTTTACCATGGATCGCAGCAATCGTTTTACGGAGGAAATAGGTAATATAGCCCAAAAAATATGGAGTGAAGATTAACTTGTCTAAAATAGTTTTACCCTTAGCTGTTGAAACAATGTTTGGCACACTGGTGTTTGAAAAACTGGCTAAGGAACAGTTAACTGGTTATTCCATGCACCACGAATTAAACAATTTTCGACAGCCCGAAAAACAAAAAATTGCCCTTGGTTTTATTGCGGATTCACCCGAGGGCATGGTATTTATCACTCGTATTAACCAAACAATAATCGGCTATGTCACCTTCCACTATCCCGATGAGTACAGCCGATGGCGTAAACACCCCGCAGTGCTGGAACTGGGCGGCATTGAAGTGGCCAATAGTTTTAGACAACAAAGGGTGGCTTCTGAATTGCTGAAATTTGCTTTCGGAAGCGGATTAATGGAAAAAAACATTGTGATAACCACCGAATATTTTCGGCACTGGGACATTCAAGGCAACCAGTTGGATATTTGGGAATACCGGAAAATGCTAGATCGATTGTTCGGAAAAGTCGGCTTTGTTGCCAAACCGACTGACGACCCCGATATTTTAGAACACCCGGCTAATGTATTGATGGCCCGCTATGGTTCGAAGGTTACAAGTGATGATCTAATGCTTTTTGAACAACTGGCATTTAGCAAAATAATGCTTTAATAAGCGTTAAGCTTTTTTATAAATTGAATAAAGAAAATCACAATGGCAGCTGCGATACGCAGCGTTTTTTTTGACATTACTTGTTGCCGCTTTTTACCGTTAGAAAATATCTAATAAAAAGAATTACTGGCCCCCGGTGCACAAAAACTATGCTTAATTTCGATAACAAAGTTGATTAAATAAAGGAGGGCCAAGTATGCAACTAGCACCTAGTGAACGGGCGCTATTGGCTTATTTCCCTAATAGCGACGCAGCCGAGTTGGCGGCAAAAGAGTTAAGGGAAAGTGGCTACAATAATGTACAGGTGGACCGGGTAAGCCGGTTCGGTGCAACCAATGATAAAGAAATAAATAATGCCCTGATGGGGCGGGCGGAAACCATTACCGGGCTCACCCTTTATTCCGCCGGCACCGATAGTTTTGTGGATAACGATACCAGAGTACTATTGGGCGCCGACCCTTCAGTTAGTGGATACGGCAACCACGATTACGGTGTAGCGGGGGGGAGCGTTTTTATGGTTACCGTTGTAACCACCGGTGATTACGCCGGGCAAGCAGAGGAAATAATTAAAAGTAACGGGGGCAAAATATAAACAATAATGAACGCTTTGTATATTACCGAACATTTTGCTGCCAATCGAACAACATACAAAACGGGGGTTTAGTAGAAATGTCGGATAACCAAAATAATTTGTCCTGGATTGAACAAAATAACTTTTCCCAAACCGTGAACCAAATACGCGGTGACCAAGAAGTTCCCATACTTACGCCCAGGTGGTTAAATGTGCTGGAATCCGGATACATCAACACCCTTGATGATGCCCTGGATGTGCTCGAGGACGCTCAGCAGGTAAATGCTAACGATATTCTCGGCAATAACTCCATGTAAGATAAAAACTTTGTATAAATTATTAACCCCCCCGGTTATTTACTCTAACCGGGGGTATCTTGTTTATAGCGCATTATATGTCAGCAAAAACAGCTTAACTTGTTTTTTTTCATTTTTTTGGTTACAATGGTAAGGTACTAAAAGAAAAATAAAGGTAACTAAGGAAAATAAACATTAAAGTGATGATTGGAGGTCTTGGGGTTTGAAACGCGTGGTCAGTGTCAGCCTGGGTTCATCCAGGCGGGATCACCAGGTGCAGGTGGAATTGCTGGGCGAACAGTTTGAGATCAGCCGCTTGGGCATGGACGGCAACTTTGAGCAAGCTATGGCTAAATTGCAGCAACTGGATGGACAAGTGGATGCCATCGGCCTGGGCGGAATTGATATATATGTCTACGCCGGCAATAAAAGATATGCCTTTAAAGACGGTTTAAAACTAATGGAGGCCGTAAAAATCACCCCGGTAGTAGACGGCAGCGGCTTGAAAAATACTTTGGAGCGAGAAGTTGTTACGTATTTGCTACAAAACACTAACTTTATAAAAAAGGGTACCCGGGTACTCATGGTCAGCGCAGTAGACCGGTTCGGAATGGCTGAAGCCTTTGCAGAAGCTCAATGTGATGTTACCTTTGGTGATTTAATTTTTGCCGCGGGTATTCCATATCCCATTAAAACTGTGCAGGAACTGGAGGAAACCGCCGCCAGGCTGCTGCCTGAAATGACCAAATTACCTTTTCACATGCTTTATCCCACCGGTAAAAAACAGGAATCACGAGATGAAGAGAAAGCCCAGAAATTTGCACAGTACTACCATGATGCCGAGATAATCGCGGGCGATTTCCATTTTATCAAGCGTTATTTACCGGACAAGCTTAACGGGCAGATTATCATTACCAACACCACCACCGCTGCAGATATTGACCTTTTGCGGCAAAGCGGTGCCAGTTGTTTGGTGACCACTACCCCAGTGTTCGAGGGCCGTTCCTTCGGCACTAATGTAATCGAGGGTGTACTGGTGGCCCTTTTGGGTAAATCTTGGGAAGAAATCACCCCTGATGAATACCGCGATATTATTAATAAATTGAACTTTAAACCCCGAATTATCGAAATGGCAAATTAATTAACCTGAACCTATTTACGCTATGGAGGTTATTATGGCTACACACGCTGAAATTACAGCCAGTTTGCAGGCATTTAACGAAGGGTACCAAAAAAACAAAAAACTTAAAATTATGAACAAAGATTGGAACCGGGTCATTTTAATTGAAGCCAGTGATATTAAGTCTCAACATACCCTTACTTTGCAAAACGGTGAGCTGTCAATCACCGAGGGCGGGCCGAAAAATCAAAACGCCGATCTGGTCGTAACATCGGACAGCGAAACTTTGGCCGATTTGTTTTATGGTGATATCACTCCAACTGAACCTTACATGAACGGCACCCTGGTCATTAAGGGCAGTGAGGATGATATTGTACGCCTGGATTTTATTTCATTAATGATCTGGGGTGAGTGATTTGCAGCTAAAAAAAGTACTTACCCTGCGTACCATAGTGGCCACCAGCGCCGGCCTTACGCTGTCCAGCTCTACTTTTGTGGCGGCGGTGCAAGTGGCCAGCTTTCTGGCAGGCAATGCCGCTTGGTTGGCTATCCTCACCGGTGGGCTGCTGTGTATGACAGCGGCTCTTTGTTTTAGTGAATTAAATGGCATGACCCCTTCAGCGGCAGGTATCCGCCTTTATTTCAGCAAGGCTTTTAATGACCGGCTGGCACTTACCGTGTCCATGCTTTATATGGTAGTCATTATGGGAGTAATTGGAGCCGAAAGTTACGTGCTGGCTCAGGTATTAAGCGAAATCTGGCCGGCCGTGCCCGCATTGGTTTGGATACTGGCCATGTTTTCCGTTGTCACCACACTAAATGTGGTCGGCATTAAAATCGCCGGAGGCTTTCAGGATATACTTACTTATGGCTTGATACTATCTTTGGTGGCATTGGCATTTATCGCCCTGGTAAAAGTAGATTTTCATCTCGACACCCCCCTGGCTACAGGCGGCGTGGTCGGGCTGGTTAACGCTGTGGCAGTGGGTGTTTTTTTGTTTATAGGGTTTGAGTGGGTAACTCCATTAGCCGAGGAAGTTACCCACCACAGGTTGATTTCCAGGGGAATGCTCCTGGCCATAGGTTTATTAAGCGTTATTTACTCCCTTTTTACTGTGGCCATGACCGCAGTGGTACCCCGTGATGTGCTTGACGGTTCGCCTATACCCCAATTAATTTTTGCCCGCAGTATATTGGGTGATGCCGGGGTGGCCTGGATGGTGGCTCTCACTCTAACGGCTTCCATTACCACTTTTAACGCCGGTTTAATTAGCGTATCCCGATTTATTTATGCCACGGCCCGGGAGCATGCGCTACCGAAGGTATTCAGCAAGGTAAGTATACGCTTTGTAACACCTTGGGTGGCTATACTCACTATATTCGTCATTGGCCTGACTATTTCCGTTGTAGTTCTGGTAACGCATCGTTACTTGATACTGGTGAACATGGCCGCAGCTATGGAGTGTGTTATCTATGTTCTGGCGGCGATGGCGGTAATTATGCTGCGCAAAAAGAACCCGGCCGCTGACCGCCCCTATCGTATTCCAGCCGGCTATATTATACCAGGTACATGTGTTGTAGTGTTCACCGGCCTGGCTATGGCTATATTTGCCATCTCGCCCCTGGTATTGTTATATATCGGATTGGGCCTGTTGTTTTGCACCTGGTATGTAAACGTAGTGGTCCCCGAGCTTAAGCGCAGGTACCAAGCCCAAAAAGCAACCATCCGCAAGCGCAGGCGCCCCGCGGTCCGCAAAACAGACCAAAATGGGGATTAGTGTCGCTTATTGCAGACCTAATAGATGATATACCTCGGCATTGACCGAATTATCTTTGGACAATCCACGGCTTTGGCGAAAATCAAGCACTGCCTTTTCCATACCACCACCCCATATACCATCGATGGGACCGGTATAAAAGCCCAGTTTCTGTAAACGCAGTTGCACCTCCATAACGTCGCTGCCCCGCTCATCCCGGCGCATAGTCCGGTATTGGCTAGGTTGATACTTGAATGGGTTTCCTATTATAGTCACCATAGTACCTGGCTTTACCCAGGGGTATATTTCCTCCACGTTATGATTGTTCATCCGGATACAGCCGTGGCTGGCATAGCTGCCAATGGCGTGAGGCTTATTGGTGCCATGGATACCATATACACCCCAGGGCACCGTCAGCCCGATCCAGCGGGTGCCAAACCCCGTACCCCAATTCATAGCCTTGCGCAAAACTTTAAACTTACCTATGGGCGTAGGGGTTTCATACTTACCCGTTGCCACTGGGTATTGTTTATATGGTTCACCGTCTGACATCACTGTCAACTTGCGCCGGTAAGTATCCACAACTATACTTACTTCACCGGGGGGTGGCGGTGTCTTACTTTGTGTCCCTATTACGGACTGTGCTTCATCCAACTCCCGCCAGACAAATTCCTCCACCACACCATCGGGATCTAGCCCCCGTGACAATTGAAATTTTTTCACTGCTTCCACTGTAGCTGCTTTATACTCACCGTCAATGGGTCCCCGATAATATTGCAATTCCTTTAAACGTTGTTGCAATAGAGCCACATCCCTACCAGCGGGAACCGGTTCCATAGCCCTTAAAACGCGCTGCATTTCCAGCTCCGGGGAGTAATAAGGGCAACCGGGCGCTGTACCCAAAGCAGCCCAGGCCTGACCGGTGCCCAAAGCTATGGCTATAATCAGTGCCCCAATAATAATAATTATTAAACTTATAACGCTAAACCTGCCCATAGAAGCAAAATAATCAATGTTGATCATACTTGCCATTTTCTCCTCCAAGACGGAAGCAGGGGGACGGTTCCACTGCTCCCGCTTCAACCTGCAGAAGCTAATGGACGATTTCAAGCCTTAACTTATATGTCCTATCTCTTGCTTCCTATTTGATTTACAAGTCAAACTTGAATTTATTTTCCCCCTGCCATACCAAACATATTCCAATGTATTTTTGTCATAAACCGGCATTTCGGTCCATAAGATTAAATGGACAAACTCTTTTGGGAGGGGGACGGTTTAAGATGAAGGCGGCAATTAAATTTTTCATTTACATGGCACTGATCATGGTGGTCATGTATTCGTCAGGCTGTGCCGGTCAAGCGAACAATATCCAAGATGATAACGAAAAGCAGGTGCAAGGACAAGAATTACAGGACCCTTCAGGCGATAATTTAGCCACAGCAGATTCAGACCACATGCCGGCTACTGACAGTCAGGGCACCGGAAGTAGCGCAACACCCGCATCCACTACGGGAAACCATGCTGCACCTGCTGCGCTGACCCAGGAGGCAAATACCACCATAGTGTTGTATTTTGCCAATAATAATGGTTATTTACAGGCCGAGCAACGAACTGTTAAAAAGATACCTGGTATTGCCCGGCAGGCTATTTATGAATTATGCCGTGGGCCACAAAGCCAATCCTTGGCGGCCACAATACCCGACGGTACTCGCCTGCTGGACATCAATATCAAAGATGGACTCTGTATAGTAAATTTCAGCCGGGAACTTGTTGCCAAGCACAGCGGAGGGTCAGGGGCGGAAAACGCCACAGTGTATTCAATAGTAAATACCTTAACCCAATTTAGCAGCATTAACCGGGTACAAATATTAGTCGAGGGTCAAGTGGTTGATTCCATTGCCGGGCACCTGGATGTCAGTGTTCCCATAACAAGAGACGATGAAATCATCAGGGCCGGCACCCCGGTACAATAAAATATTGATAGGTGATCGCCGCATAATTCAAAGGCGCATTTATAATTCAATAGCTTTAGTGCCATTTCAGTTGATGATATTCAAACTGAGCCGGTTGTTGAAACGAGCGGTAGTGGGGAATATAGTCACCTGTATTGTCCACTGCTACAACCCCTCCGTTTTTAATGGAACGCAGAATATCCAGAATCGTCTTGGCGTCCCCGTATTCTATTTCCGGAGTGACGGAAATGGTTTCCAGGCCTTTCATGGCATTGTAAAGATTTAGCAATTCATTATAATAACCACGCCCCGGCCTGTAATGGATTTGCTCCGCCCGGCCGTCATTATACGCTACATTAATGGTTCCACAGTCACTTTCCTCAAGGTAAATCATCCCGGCTGTGCCAAATATGCGCAAGCCGATGAGGGGGCGCTGCATTTCCTTGCCCGCGCTGTAAAAGCTGAAATTCCCTATTATACCGTTTTTAAAATACATATTCACAGTAACCACCGCATAGGGTGCGAAATCATCGCGCTGGGGCACCCCAAAAGCATGCAGCTTATCAATACCTCCGAATATATGGCGCAAAGCAGCAACATCATGCACTCCGCTGTCCATGATTACCCCCCCGGCAAATACCGGATGTTGGCGCCACTCCTCCCGGGCAAATTGATTCTTTAGCATTTCCTCCGGAAAACATACCACACGGTTATATATAAAATAAACAATTTCACCTACTTTTTTCTGTCTAACCAAATCCCGGATAATGTTAATTTCCTCACTATACCGGTAGTTCTCCGCAATCATAATGGGTACACCGTAGCGACTGGGCAGTTCCGCATGGGCTCTGGCCTGTTCGTAATTAGCGGCCAGTGGTTTTTCGCAAATGATGGCCCGGCCGGGCTGGCGGGCTATCGCCCGGGCTACATCCTCGGTAACCCGAAAATTATGTTCAATGGGCACCATAATATCAAATACATTGATGTCGCCCCTCCAAAGCATGGGGCGATAGTCGGTATAAACACTACCGCCGCTTAATCCCAGTCGCTCTGCCCATGGGCGGGTCTTATCAGGCTCGGGGTCGCAAAGAGCCACAATTTCATATTTATCGGACAGCTCCTGGTAAGCTGGATAATGTAATCGCGAAAAAGCCAGGCCAGTGCCAATAATCCCCACTTTCAGCTTATCCATAGTATATTCCTCCAGTTTCAAAGATTATTTTTTATTATGAGCCGAATTAGACAAACTATCCATTTTCCCCACTGAAAAGGGAACATTTTGTTATTTAAAAACGTCATTAATTTATCTAATTATGCTTTTTCTAATATTTTTTACCAATAACATATCAGACAGGTATTTTGAATTTTTTGTAGAATAATAGGCATGTCAGAGAATCTTTGGGAAATGAGGAAATATATCATGGGAAAACGATGGAACTGGAAACAAAAAGTTAAAAAGGGTTTAGTTTTGTCATGCCTGTTTACGGCAGGAATGTTTTTATTATTATCAGGGGCTTCTGCGGCCACCAAACTGACGGTGACCGGCAGCACCGTCAATGTACGCGGCGGTCCGGACACCAGTACAAATATTATAAGCAGTGTTCATAAGGGAGAACAATTCACAGCCATTGATAAGCGCGGTGACTGGTACAAGATCAAGGTGGGCGGCTTGGAGGGCTGGATTGCCGGTTGGCTGGTGCAGGCTAAAACGGAAGCTGACACACCCACAGGCTATGCCGTGGTTAAATCTAATTCAGTAAATGTCCGAAATGGTCCCGGGACAAGCCACAAGGTTTTAAACCGGGTTAATACAGGTACTAAATTGCCGGTACTGAAAGTTTCCGGCGATTGGTTAAAAGTACAATTACCTGACGGCGGCACAGGGTGGATTGCCGGTTGGTTGGTACAAGTGCAACAATCCGCTGAACAGCAAGCGGCATCTCAACAAACGCCGGCAAAGGGACAGAGCAATAACCAGACAAGCGGTCCCTCTGAAAACCAAACTGGAATAGCCAAAGTAAAGCAGGCCACGGTAACCGGCGATATTGTTAATGTTCGATCAGGACCGGGTACTTCAAATGATATTGTAGCCAAGGTAAATAAAGGTTCTAAATATACCGTCGATGAAGTTAACGGCCAGTGGTTAAAAATAAACTTGACTGACGGCAAATCCGGGTGGATTGCGGGTTGGCTAGCTTCCGTAAGTGAAGTTCCAAAGTCCTCGCCTGTTATCCCTACACAGGACGGCAATGGTGATGTATCCATAAAGGATGCAGACAATGGCAATGGTAACAGTATTGATGCTGGTGGTACCGGTACAGGCAATAACAGTAACGTGCAGCTGGTTATTAACAATAGCAATGTGAACATTAATGTACGAGGTGGCCCGGGCATCCAGCACAATGTAGTGGGCCAAGTGAGCCGTGGTCAGCGTTTAGGAGTTTTGGATCGTACCGGTGACTGGTATAAAGTCAGTTTGGAGGGAGGCGTGGTTGGCTGGATCGCCGGTTGGCTGGTTGATATAGAACAGGCCGAGGCTTCTCCATCGCCGGGAGATCCACCTGTGGAAACCGAGGATACCGACCAAAGTGATGCTAATAATCCGGGCGCGCCGGTTAACCTAAAAAGAATTGAAATCAACCAAAAAAATGATCACACCCTTGTGTCCATCAAGGCTGCCGGAGAACTGAACTACGATATGTTTTTGCTGGCCAATCCCCAACGGCTGGTTATTGATTTGAAAAATACCAATATTGGTGATTTACCTGACAAGTCACTGGTTAATACCAAAGCGGTAAACCAAATGCGTATCGGATTGTTCGCGGAAGACCCACCGGTAGTACGGGTTGTATTTGATTTAAACCAAGCAGTGGTTAGTGTGGACAAGCTTTCCGAAGATCGCAGACAACTGGACCTGGATATTTACGTACCGAAAGTAGGGGAATTTTTGCAGGGACGCGTCATTGCCATAGATCCGGGGCACGGCGGAAGCGATCCTGGTGCCATCGGGCCCACTGGACTGCAGGAAAAGGATGTAACCTTGGACATTGCTTTAAAGCTAGCGCAATTACTGAATGAAAACGGAGCCCGGGTGGTACTGACCAGAAGCGATGATCGGTCTGTTGATTTATATCAGCGCACTGCCATAGCTCAGCGTGAAGGTGCCGATGTGTTTTTAAGCATACATATCAATGCCAATGTCAGCAGGGATAAAAATGGTACCAGCACTTATTACCGAAGAGATACCGGAGACTTTCCCCCAGGGGTGGATCAAGCGGACAACCGGCGCCTGGCCGGAGCTGTTCAATCGGAATTGCTTCGGGCCTTGGGCAGGCGTAGTTTGGGTGTACTGCAATCGAACTTTGTAGTATTGCGTACTTCTCCCGTACCGGCAGCGCTGGCGGAAGTAGCCTTTGTGTCCAACCCCGAGGAGGAACAAATGTTACGGCAGGAAATAGTACGGGCCAAAGTAGCCGAGGCTCTGGCCATAGCACTAAACAACTATTTTGCACCAAATAATTAATAAAATATATAAAATATATCAATAATAGCCGTTGTTTGCAAAAGCAAGCAGCGGCTTCTTTCTTATTTTCAAATGTTATCTTATTAATGTTATTTGCGGTTAAAAGTTTATTAATCAAAAAGACGCGTTTTTAATAAAAAAGTGGTACAATATGGTGGTGATTAAAGTACATTTTTATTTATGCGCTGTACCCCGGTTTTCAGGATTTGAACAATTTTGGCTAGCCCAATGCGTATATCCGGTTTTTTTATTGCAAACCACTAATGATGACAATTATTAGGAACATTCGGAGGACTGTATGCAATTAACCGTACTGGGGTGCTGGGCACCCTATCCCCGCCCGGAAGAGGCCTGCTCGGGTTATTTGCTGCAAGCAGGATCAGTTGCACTGATGTTGGATTCCGGTCATGGTAGCTTTGCCCGGTTGGCAAAACATATTGATTACCGTCAGTTGACCGGATTAGTGGTCACCCATTACCACCCTGACCATTACGCTGACATACACTGCCTGCGTCACGCCATTTCAGGGGCCAGGCGTGATGGTCGTATGAATAGCTCCATCAAACTTTTTGTTCCACCGGAACCAGTGGAAATATACCGGCAGCTTGCCGGTTATACCGATGCTTTCAGTGTGGTAAATATTGCAGAACTGCCATCCGTGGAATTACCCGGAGCAAAAATCGATAACATACCCGGGCCGCCACCTTCTACCTGTGATTTATTCAGCATTTCGGCCAGGGTAGCCCGGCTTAATAAAATTACCTTGCATTTCGTATCAACAATGCACGGAATGCCCGGCTATGCAGTGTTGATCCGGCATGGGGAAAAGTCAGTCTTTTATTCCGGTGACACCGCCCCCACAAGTAGCATAATAAATGCGGCCCGCAACGCAGGTCTTTTACTTTGCGAGGCCAGCGGAATGGATAAAGACTCAGAATTTCTGGCCGGTGAACACATGACAGCCCGGCAGGCCGGAGAGTTAGCCCGGCAAACCGGGGTAAAAAAGCTAGTGCTTACACATTTTTGGCCGGAATACGATATCGATGAATTGTTGACCGAAGCCCGGGAGTCCTTTGATGGACCGGTATTAGCCGCCAAACAGGATGCAGTTTTTAAGTGTTACTAGCCAAACTAAGATTTATATTTATATTTATCTTCCGTCTCTTTATTTTCAACACCATCACAGGGAGGTTTAAGCAAATTTATATGCATAGAATAGACGGTAGAAAAAATAACACCCTGAGACCAGTGAAAATCACCCGCAACTATAATAAGTACGCCGAAGGATCAGTTTTAATTGAGGTTGGTGACACTAAAGTAATTTGCACTGCTACGGTGGAGGAGCGCCTGCCCAGTTGGCGCAAACTGGAGGGTAAAGGAGGATGGGTTACCGCCGAATATGGCATGCTGCCCAGAAGCACAAGCCAGCGCATGATCAGAGATGCCGTTAGGGGTAAACAAAACGGGCGGAGCCTGGAAATACAACGTTTAATCGGCCGGGCGCTACGGTCAGTTACCGACCTTGAAGCGCTTGGCGAACATATGATCACCGTGGACTGTGATGTAATACAGGCCGACGGGGGCACCCGCACGGCATCCATTACCGGCGCATTTGTGGCTCTGGCGGATGCCCTGTACTATTTGGTACAAAAAGGCCAACTGGAAAAAATACCGCTACGGGATTTTGTGGCTGCCACCAGTGTAGGTAGAGTCAACGGTGAGCTGATGCTGGATCTCTGCTATAGCGAAGATTCTGCCGCCGAGGTAGATATGAATATTGTAATGACTGGCAATGGCCAGTTTGTGGAAATCCAGGGCACCGGGGAAGAAGCCGCCTTTAGCAGAGAAGAAACCAGTCAACTTCTAGATTTGGCAGAGCAAGGAATCAAGCAATTGGTGGAATATCAAAAGAAAATTCTAGGCGCAATAGCCGATACAATAGGTACATAAACATAATAGAAAGCCGGCTATTCAATATATCTAAAGAGACCTCCTATAAAGCCGAGTTGGAGGACATTATGCCTTGCTTCCATAAGATAAAGCATTGAGGGAGATTATAACATGAGTATATACACTTCAGACTACCATGATATTATTGTTAGTATAAGAAAGTTTAAGTCCGATCCTATAGTCTTAGCTACCCGTAACGAGGGGAAAGTGCGGGAATTACAGCAACTGCTGACGGGAACGGGTTTTGCTGTAGTATCATTGGCTTGCCACCCTAATGTACCTGAAGTAGTAGAGGACGGCGATACATTCGAGGCCAATGCAGTAAAAAAAGCCAGAGAGGTGGCCGTTGCCGTAGGAAGAATTACCTTGGCCGACGATTCCGGGTTAGTGGTGGATTACCTGGACGGGGCTCCCGGAGTACACTCGGCCCGTTTTGCGGGACAGGAACATGATGATACAGCCAATAACCTTAAACTCCTACAACTGCTGGACGGCGTGCCGCGACAAAAACGCACAGCACGCTTTTGCTGTGTAGTGGCCCTGGCTACCCCCGACGGCCAAGTGGCCACCACTCAAGGTACCTGTGAAGGGGTTATTATTGAGACACCCCGGGGAGAGAATGGGTTCGGGTATGATCCGTTGTTTTTAGTGCCGGAGTATAACAGGACATTTGCCGAGTTGGACAGTAGCACCAAAAATGCCATTAGCCACCGGGGCCGCGCACTGCAAAAGGTTAAAGCAATTTTGGCTGCTGCGGCACAAGGGTAAATATATAAACCGTTAACCACACCATCCAAACTTGATGTAAAACAGCAGGTCAAATGTTGGTGCGGTTTGGTTAACCAAAAAGGAGGTTGTGGTTATGCGCATTGGTGTTATAAGTGACACACACGGTTCATTACAGGCGACCAGACAAGCAATCATTAGAATGGGACAGATAGATGCTTTAATTCACGCCGGTGATTTATATAGTGATGCATTACATATAGGTTCTATCATCAAAGTACCGGTTTATGCGGTACCGGGTAATTGCGATATGCCAGGCCAGGGGCCGGAAGAACTACTAATTACCCTAAATGGAGTTAAAATTTTTATAACCCACGGCCACCTTTACCGGGTCAAAAGCACCCTACAAATGTTGCATTACCGTGCCCAGGAGTTAGGTGCTCAATTGGTGGTATTCGGTCATACCCATGTACCGATCAATACCTGGGAAAATAACCTGCTGTTATTTAACCCCGGCAGCACATCACGGCCCCCGAACGGCATAAAAGCCGGTTTTGGCATACTGGATATTAGTGATAACGGGGTAAAAGGACAGATTATCTCGATGTCATAGTTAGTAATAAAGCCCCGCATATTGGCGGGGTAAATGCCGAAAGCCAGGGTTATTTATTACCCTGGCTTTGTTAACATCCAAATATTCACATGTCACTTTACTGTCACTTTGCTCCCGTTAGGTGATACTTAGAAAAAGCCAGCACCCGCAAACCTTTGCGTATACTGGCTTTTTGGCCTCCCGGGAGGGATTCGAACCCCCGACCCACGGATTAGAAGTCCGTTGCTCTATCCAGCTGAGCTACCGGGAGATAAAATTGGAGCGGGTGATGGGAATCGAACCCACGCGACTGGCTTGGAAGGCCAGGGCTCTACCATTGAGCTACACCCGCCCGGTAACGAAAGGATATTTAGATTAATCACTTTTCCGAAGCGAACAATATTATTATACAGAAAAATTCTCATAGAGTCAAAGTAAAAATTTTATAAAAAGCAAGGTTTTTTTAAACTTACCTGGCGTGCTTTAGTATTTAAGACATACACTTGTATTGTCAATCCCCATCATCAAGCATGACCTGAACTCTAGATATCCAGCAAGATACATTTATGGTAATATAGTAATTATTTCATGTAATTAACTGACTATAAATTACCTGTCAGGTAGGTTTTTCTGCCTGGATGTTAGTTTTTTCATAATTATATTGAAAAAGTATTTTTTTACAAAATTATAAAAAGAGGTTGGTATTAATTATGGTTGAATTTCTTGGTCAGTTAGCTAACAAAGTAAACGACTTACATGATTTGATTTGGGCACTAAGCAGGCAACTGGGATTACCTTTTAGCGATAAGGATTTACATTTTTGGGTAATTGGTGTAAATAAGCGCATTATTTCCGCATGAAGCAGGCGCTTATTTGCACATTAGAACAGATTGCCTCTATTTTAATACCGCTAAAATTTGCTAAAC